>JBGCFJ010000241.1:0-6524 GCA_045106885.1 Saprospiraceae bacterium | reverse complement strand
ATCAACCATTTATACTGCCTTTTTTCCTTCTAAGAAACTCAAAAAATGCTTGTATAATCCATTATGCAAGCATTTTTTGAATTCCTTAGAAGAAAAATTGACTAGCCTAACTGGCTAATTATTTTCTCCACTTTGCCTTAGACACGCAAAGCACAAGTTTACGGACAGACTCTAATTAGGCGCTTACACAAAATTTAAAACCAACAAATTGTCGATAATTTAAAATGTAGATAATTGTTAATCTCAAATTCAACTTCAACCTCAACTTCAACCTCAAATTCCCGCCGAAGGTGGTTTAAAATTGAAAATTAAATTTTACTTAGGTACTTAACTCCTTAATCGCCAACCAAGTCATTAATCCAATACTTAATTCTAAAGCAGATTCATCTACATCAAAAGTATCGGTATGAACACTAGAGGTAATACCTCTCGCCTTATTTCCAGTCCCCAAGCGATAAAAGCAAGCAGGAATTTCTTGTGAATAATAAGCAAAATCCTCGGCGGTCATCCGAATAGGGAGGTCAACTACTTTATCTGCACCTAAAAATTCTTGTGCATTTTTTTTAGCACGAAGGGTCAATTCCTCGTTATTAATTAAATAAGGATAGCCTTTTCGAACTTCTAATTCACATTTTCCACCCATTCCTTCGGCGATGGCTGTTGCCATTTTTATCATCTTTTGATGTGCTTCCTTCCGCCATTTTTCATCCATTGTCCGAAAAGTTCCTTGTACTTTTACTTCAGAAGGAATAATATTGGTTGCGCCTCCAGTAGAATTTATTTTTCCTAAAGTAAGTACAGTTGGCACCGTTGGGTTGGCATTTCGACTGACAACCTGTTGCAAGGCAACAATAATATGAGAAGTAATTAAAATAGGGTCAATACAATTTTGAGGCAAAGCTCCATGTCCTCCTGCCCCAGTCACGTTCAAGTATAATTCATCCGTAGAAGCCATATACATCCCTGGTCGAATACCTATTGTACCTGCTTCTAGAGGTGGATGAACATGTTGACCAAAGATACTGATTGGCGAAGGGTTCTGTAAAACCCCTTCTTTAATCATAATCGAAGCACCACCTGGTAATTTCTCTTCTCCTGGTTGAAAAATGAGTTTAATGGTTCCTTCAAAATGGTCTTTTACGGCATTTAAAATTTTAGCAACCCCTATAAGGGACGCTGTATGCACATCATGTCCACAAGCATGCATGACACCTTCATTTTTGGACTTATAAGGCACCTTATTCGCTTCTGTTATCGGCAAGGCGTCAATATCTCCTCTCAGTGCAATGGTTTTGCTAGTGGGATTTTTCCCTTTAATTAAACCGACTACCCCATTTTCTGCAATTCCATGTTGATAAGGAATCCCATAATTTTTTAGTTTTTTGGCAATAAATTTTCCTGTTTCCACTTCTTCAAAAGACAATTCAGGATGTTGATGTAGATGTCTTCTGATGTGAATCACTTCCTCATGGTATTCCTTCGCTAAAGCTTTTATTTTATTTTTTAATTCTTTCATTTTTATTCAAATGAGTAAATGATGACATTAATAAATGAGTAAATGAATAGATGGATAAATGAGTAAATAATAGAAGCCATTTAATCTTTAGGGAAAACGCAAGAAATAACCTACGTAAATTCGTGGGGCTGGATAATTCGTGGGGAATTTCGCTACTAATTTTCCCCACGAATTAGCCAGCCCCACGAATTATTTTTTTAAAACATATAGTATTGTTGCGTAGGCTATTTTTTGCCACATCCTTTAATGCTCAAAATATAGCGGATTGAAGCCTATATTTATTCCTTTAATCATCTATTCATTGAGTATTTTTATCTATAGGTTTAATGAACATTTATTGATAAACGGTTTGATAAGCCTTCCATCTTTCTTCAATATTCGCCCTCAAATTCATATAAAATAGGGAAAAATCAGACATATGTAGATTTCCTCCTGGCATTACCATATTTTTAAAAGCCCAATTCTTTGGGTTCGAAACATATAAAAATCCATCTTTACGGATTTCAGCGGAACATTCCTTTAGATAAGGTTTGGACAATCCAACACAATTAAGCCCAAGTGTTTCTTCGGAAAGAAATCCTGCCCAATTCGCTTTTTTCTCACTTTTCATATTCAAATGGACAGCCCCTAAATGAGCTTCTTCGCTAACTTTTGTCAATTCGCTTGTCCAACTCAATGGGTTAACTCCAAGTGGTGTTTTTTTGCTCCTTTTCACCCATTTTACTTGATTACCGCCACCATAAACAATTTCCGCCTTATCTAATATTTTAATTGGACCACCCGTTTCTAAATAAGTATCATAGGCGACTACACAATTTATATCCGTAGGACTTTCCGCAGGGTGTATAGCGTTTAAGGTAGTCCCAAATTTATCAACGGGAAACCAAAAACCAATAGGATAGGCCGCTACTAATTGCTTAGCTAAAGCAGTCCCTTCTATTCTGTCATCTAGTAATCGCATCGTATGCAAAGCGCCTTGACTATGGCCAGCTATAAAAAACGGCCGACCCTTGTTAAAATGAGCCATGTAATAATCAAAAGCTTTCAAACAATCTTCATAAGCCAATTCTAAGGCCTTTTGTCCATTTTTTCGAGCACCTAAAAAAGAATAAAAAGTAGCTTGCCGATATTTAGGAGAAAAGATTCGGCAACAACTATTAAAAACAGAAGCCTGCCCACTCATAATCAACTCATTAATTAATTCGGTAGAGCTAGGATGATTAATAGGGGCATTCCAGCCTAGTTTACTAAAATTTAAAGTTGGTGCGATAAAGAAGACATCAACTTCGCCATTTTTCCAAGCATCATTTCCATCAATCCCTACTGGCGTTAAATGAACTTTTGAAGTGATGGAAGGATACGCAAACCAATTCGATAATGCTGCATAATTAGGGGCGGCTGGTATGGGTTGCGCTCCAAAATTATGATTGGGTTGAATGTTATCTTTCATACTATTCCAGCCAGCAATTTGTTTGGCTGTCTTCTGAATTTTTGATATAATTGACATGCTAGTGGGCTTTATTAATCTTGTATAAACAAAGAAGTGTTTTTTACAATTTTAAATTTTCAAAGGCATAAATTATTGCTTTCTTTTCAGCAGCAAAATTAAAGCTAATTAACCAATAAAAAAGGCATCCACTCCATTATTATAATGGGAATGAATGCCTTTTATAATAGTCAATATTATTGCTTTATTTACAATTTATTCTTATTAATAATAGCTAATAATTCTTCTCTATAATTTTTACCGATTGGCAAGTGTTTAGCTTGTCCTTTTTCGGTTATTTCCACCATATTTCCAACAATAGCTTTAATCTGGTTCACCCCAACGATATAAGAGCGATGAATTCGTTTAAATTGTCCTTGTGGTAATTTACTTTCTAAACTCTTCATCGTTTGTAGCGTAATCACACGGCTATTTGCCATTCGAATAATTACATAATCCTTTAAGCCTTCAATGTAAATAATATCCTCGTAATTAACTTTAATTAGTTTTTTGTCTGCTTTAACAAAGAAATAGTCAGGTCCATCTTTAGGTGTTTCAGTTTGTACTTGACTTCCTTTTTTAAGGTTAATTTGATCTATTGCTTTATTTGTCGCTTTAATAAACCGATTTAATGAAATTGGTTTCAATAAATAATCCAGCGCATTTAATTCAAAACCTTCTACTGCATAATTTGGATAAGCTGTTGTAAAAATAACCAAAGGAGGATTAGATAAAGTTCTAAGAAATTCCATACCTGTTAATTGAGGCATTTGAATATCTAAAAACATTAAGTCAATAGCATTATTTCTTAAAGCATCATTCGCCTCCAAAGCATTACTGCATTTTTGTACGATATTTATTTCTGGCACTTTTTCGATATGCGACTCTAAGACATCTTGTGCTAATGGTTCATCATCTACAATAATTACATTAATCATACTCGTTGTTTTGCTAATTTTAGTTTGGATAATAGGCAAGGTAAGCATTTACCTGTTACCATTGGTTAATTATGAAAAAAATGAGCTGATTTTTTCGTCCAAAATCAAAATATTCCATTTACCAAATACTAATAAAATAGACACATTTTAGATTATTAATCGACTCAATACTCATAAATATTAACACTACAAATATTTATTTTTCTTTTAAAATTTACATTTTTTTAAGAAAAACAAAGGAAAAAAATAGACAAATCAAGGATATTTGACCTTTTTTAGGCAAAAATGAAAATAAGCAAATATAAAATTAGGTTAAAAACAAATATAATTTTTAAATTAGCATCATTGATATGACAAATTTAATTTCTTCGAACATACTTTAAACAAAACAAAAACATAATTTCAACAATTTAGCTAAAGCCACTTAAAGGGCATCATTAAAAACCTATTCTAAACAGTATGGTATGAAGACTTTCTTACTCAAAATGGGATGTTTATTCCTCTTCGGTTTCATTTTCTATCAAGCTATTCAGGTAGAGCATGAAGCGACTAATCCACCATTATTAAACCAGGAAACCTCTGTTGAATTTATTCAATCGGAGACAGCTACGACAACGGCTGATCTTTCTCTGTCTTTAAATCATAATAGTGGGCTTTTAACAAATAGGTAATCAGTGAACTAATCCAACTAAACAGTATTTTCGAGTAAAATTTTTCAAATGCAGGTCTATCGGATAAGATAGCCTGCTATTTTTTTGTAGATAGTCAACTGTCATTCAGTCATTGTTTGTGAAACAATGGAGCCTGTTCAAATAACTGTGTTTAGGCAAAATTTCAGCATTGAAAATCAAGGCTTTACTGCTTACTGCGGCTATCCGTCTAAAATTGGACATTTTCGACAACAGCGAATCTATATTCGCTGCTCCGAGCGTCGGAAAATATAGATTTTCCATTGTCTGTTCTAAACTTGATTATCTACTTTCTATAATCCAAAGGTGGTTTTCTATCTCCCAACAGTGATTTATAAACAAAATCTTCCCCTCTACTTTTATTGAGTTCCACTTTAGCTTTTTCTGTAACAACTGGGTTTCTAAAAATATCTATTGCTGTTAAGGCGATTGTCTTAGCCGCTACCATCATTCCTTTTTTACCAATACTCATGCCTCCTGCTGCGACTGCTTGCCAACTATGCGCTCCTGTTCCAGGCACCCAAGTCGCAGCGCCCATACCAGCAGTAGGCACCGCCCAGCTCACATCTCCAACATCCGTAGACCCTCCTCTACCCTTTCGGAAAATTTGAAAAGGTTGGATTATTTTTGCATTTTCTATAGTAGCTTTTGTTTCGTAACTTGACATAATTTTTTCTGCAAAAGCCGTTTCTTCTGCATTATAATTGACCCCACCAACTAACGCTAAATTCTGGTGCATCATTCTCGATAAAGTCTCATTTGGCAAAACATTGTAAATCCCATGAATTACTTCATACTCCATACGAGTCCCTGTTCCTTTAGCCGCTCCTTCGGCAGCTTGAACCACCCGCTCAAAAATTTCTCTGACCATCTGCATATCAGGATGTCTTGTATAATAAAATACCTCCGCAAAAGCAGGAACTACATTCGGTGCTTCCCCTCCTTTAGTGATGACATAATGAATTCTGGAATCGGCAGGAACGTGTTCTCTCATTAAATTAACCATGTAGTTTAATGCTTCCACTCCATCTAAAGCAGAACGACCACGTTCAGGCGCACCTGCAGCATGTGCTGCTTGTCCATGAAATCGAAATTTAGCAGATTTATTCGCTAAAGAAGAACTCGCATTGGCTGCATTGCTACTACTTGGATGCCAATGCAATACCGCATCTACATCATCAAAAAGTCCTGCTCGAACTAAATAAACTTTTCCTGCACCGCCTTCTTCAGCAGGTGTACCATAAAAACGCACTGTTCCCTTCGTTCCTGTCTTTTGTAACCAATCTTTGATAGCTATTGCTGCTGCACTAGAAGCCGTACCAAATAAATGATGCCCACAAGCATGACCTGAACCACCTTCTTTAATAACCTGTTTTTCTGGAACAGCGGCTTGAGAAATCCCAGGCAAAGCATCGTATTCCCCCAATATACCAATGACAGGTTCACCACTTCCATAAGTAGCTACAAAAGCAGTTGGAATGTCCGCTACTCCAGCTTCGACAGCAAATCCTGCATCTTTTAAAGTTTTTTGTAATAAAGCGGCACTTTGAGTTTCTTGGTAACCTAGTTCTGCCCAATTCCATATATTTTGCGCAATTTCAGTGTATTTTTCTGCTTTATCCGCTAAACCTTTCAAAACCTCTTCTTTTTCTTTGTCTAAACTAGATTTAGGGTTTTGCGCATTGACGGCACAGCTATTTACCAAAATAGCCAATAGCATAATCGTAAATAAAGATAGTCTCATAAGTTAATTATTTCGTTTTAAAATAGACTTGTTCTTTTTTAAGGGGCTAGGCAAATAATAACCTACCAGCCTGGCGGATTCTTTTTACTTTTAGCTGCGTTAAAATTATTCAACGTAGCAACGGCTATGCTGAATAATTTTGCCTTGCTAA
>JBGCFJ010000240.1:0-21981 GCA_045106885.1 Saprospiraceae bacterium | reverse complement strand
GAACGGGCGGCACTACGATTTGGTTTTGCCGCAGGACAAGTGCCTAATGCCGTAACCGAGGAACATTTCGCTGAATTACGCAAGCATTTTTCCGAAAAGCAAATTGTAGATTTAGGAGCAACCATTGCCCTTTTTGGCTTTTTGAACCGTTGGAATGATACGATGGGAACGGCATTAGAACCAGAGGCAGTCGCTTTTGCGGAGAAGCATTTAGTTAAGAGTGGTTGGGAGATTGGGAAGCATAAATAAATAATAAATTCTCAAAAGGCTGTTTTTTGATAACGCCCCATCACGCATGAACCACTAGAGCATCTAGAAGCCGATTAATTGACATTGTTGCGCAAAATATTAAAGCTTTTTTGGCTGGTAATCCTCAAAATGTAGTGAATTAAGACTTTTAATATTTTGTTTAATTTTTTTAAAAAAAGATTAAACAAAATTGTTTTTTCCCTGTTTAGCCCTTGTTGTAAAATTAATGTCAAATAAAAAAGCATGAGGAAAACAGTTAATATTATTGGTTCTGGTTTTGCGGGTTTATCGGCTGCTTGTATGTTAGCCAAAGAGGGGATACAAGTAAAAGTGTTTGAAAAAAATGAACAAATAGGCGGTCGTGCCAGACAATTTTCTGCAGCTGGATTCACTTTCGACATGGGGCCAAGTTGGTACTGGATGCCTGATGTTTTTGAAGATTTTTTCCAACAGTTTGGAAAAAGTGTGAGTGATTATTACGATTTACGTCAATTAGACCCTGGTTTTTGCATTTATTTTGGAAAAGGAGACAAAATGGATATTCCTGCCAATGAAGTTGAAATTTATGATTTATTTGAAAAAATAGAAAAAGGAAGTGCCAAGCGCTTAAAGCAATTTTTGAAAGAAGCGGCTTATAAATATGAAGTGGGGATGAAAGATTTGGTGTATCAACCAAGCCATTCTCATTTAGAATTCATAGATATTCGACTGATAAAGAGTGTCTTCAAAATGGGCGTTTTTGAATCTTTTTCAAAACATGCTCGAAAGTTTTTTACCAATCCAAAATTACTCCAACTTATAGAATTTCCTGTTTTATTTTTAGGGGCGATGCCTAAAGATACGCCTGCTTTATACAGTTTAATGAATTACAGTGCCCTCTCGCAAGGAACTTGGTATCCAATGGGCGGCATGCACAAAATAGTGGAAGGGCTAAAGACTTTAGCAGATAGTTTAGGCGTGGAATTTCATACAGATATGGATGTAGCGCAAATAGAGGTGGAGCAAAAAACGGCTAAGGGCATAACTGTAAATGGTGAATTTTATCCTGCTGATTTCACTTTGTCTACTGCTGATTATCATTTTTCGGAAACGCAATTATTAGCAAAAGAGCACCAAAGTTATTCTGCTAAATATTGGGATTCCCGAGTGATGGCGCCTTCTTCTTTGCTTTTTTATTTAGGAGTGGATAAAAAAATTGAAGGATTAGAACATCATAATCTATTTTTTGATGCCCCTTTTGAAGCGCATGCAGAAAAAATCTATAAGACACCAGGTTACCCTGAAAATCCATTATTTTACGCCTGTTGTCCTTCTAAAACAGATGCTTCAGTTGCACCAGCAGGAAAGGAAAACCTATTTCTCTTGATTCCATTAGCCCCTGATTTAGAAGATAATGCAACTATCAGAGAAAAATATTATGAAAAGGTAATGACTCGACTGGAATCTTTATTAGGTGTTGACATTAAAAAGTCCGTTATTTACAAAAGGAGTTATGCGATTAAAGATTTCAAACAAGATTATAATGCTTTCAAAGGGAATGCTTATGGTTTAGCCAATACCCTTTTACAAACAGCATCCTTAAAACCAAAGTTAAGAAGCAAAAAAGTTAAAAACCTATATTATGCTGGTCAATTAACGGTACCTGGGCCAGGGGTTCCACCTTCGCTTATTTCTGGTACTGTGGCTGCTAGAGAAATCACTAAACGAATTAGCCAAACCACCCAAATTTTTGATTATGAAAAGACTGTATGATGAAGTTGCTTATAGCTGTAGCAAATTAGTTACTCGGCAATATAGCACTAGCTTTAGCTTAGGTATTTTTTTTTTTTTTTTAAAAATCCATAATCCAATTTATGCTATTTACGGTTTTGTGAGATTGGCAGATGAAATAGTGGATAGTTTTCACGATTACGATAAGGCTAAATTGTTAGCAGAATTTATTGCCGATACCCACAAGAGTATTGATGAAAAAATTAGCCTAAATCCTATTCTAAATGCGTTTCAAGCAGTAGTGCATCGCTACCAAATTGATATGGAATTGATTAATACTTTTCTGAAAAGTATGGAAATGGATTTAGAGCAAAAAGACTACGATGCAGCGGAGCTTGATGCTTATATTTTGGGTTCAGCAGAAGTAGTTGGTTTGATGTGTTTAAAGGTTTTTGTTGACAGAGACGAGGCGGAATATCAGCGACTCAAACCTTCTGCCATGCGATTGGGGGCAGCTTTTCAAAAAGTCAATTTTTTAAGAGATTTGCAAGCAGATTATGAAGGCTTGGGGAGAACTTATTTTCCTGAAGTGTCGATGGATGCGTTTAATGAACAACAGAAAGAAAAAGTAGAAATAGAAATTAGAGAAGATTTTAAAGCTGCCTTAGAGGGAATTCGAGAATTGCCTAAAGTGGCTAGATTGGGGGTTTATTCTGCTTATGTTTATTATTTGCATTTGTTTAAAAAAATTAGAAAAACAAAAGCGAATCGGATTATCGAAGAACGGATTAGAATTCCGAATTGGCAAAAACTATGGCTCACTTTCGGTTGTTTAGTAAAGACTCGAATGAATTTGATTTAGTAGTGGAGGACAGAAGGGCAGAGGAGGAATTCCTATTTTAAATAGAAAAAATAGAAAATGGCACTTTCAATTATAGCAATTGCGTTATTAACATTTTTTTTGATGGAATGTGTAGCTTGGCTAATGCACAAATATGTGATGCATGGTTTTTTATGGTATTTTCACGAAGACCACCACACCCCACATCATGAAGGGGTTTTTGAAAAAAATGACTTTTTCTTCCTCATTTTTGCTACCCCAAGTATCATTCTAATCTACTTGGGCTGGCATGACCCTGAATTATACTATTTATTGGCGATTGGTTATGGTATCACTTTATACGGTTTTGCCTATTTTACCGTGCATGATATTTTTATTCATCAACGTTTTAAATTTTTGAAGCGAACAGATATTCCTTATCTGAGGGCTATTCGGAAAGCACATAAAGTACACCATAAAAAAATGACGAAAGAAGATGGTGAATGCTTTGGGATGTTGTGGGTGCCGATGAAATATTTTCGAGAGGCTATGAGGAGTCGTGGTTGACAGTTTCTTTGGGTATGTTTAGCTTGAAAATCATAAATCATAGTTCATACATCTTAAATCATAAATCTGCTATATAAAAAATAGTTAGCCTTCATTAAAAAATGAAAACAATAGAAAATAAAGAACTAATTAAGTTTGTCGAAAAATATAATCTAAAGGAAGAGGCAATTTCTTCCTGCAATTTCGCAATGAAAAATTGTTTAAAAGATGATTTGAAAGGTTTAGGAGGATTTACGATAAATGAAATTAGACTAGAATTCATTAGTCATAAATTAATCTTTGAGCATTATTTGTATAGTAAACCATTTGTAAAAACTAGAATAGGATTGTATAAAGCAAAAGAAAATGATGTTTATATAAGAAATCTTGAACCAATTGGCTATTATGAACTTGATACTAATCTAAATGGTGAATCATTTGATGATTGGTTAATTACAGATGTTGAAAAGAATAATGAATTAGAGGTAGTTTACGATTTAATTCACATAGGAAATTTTCTACCCCCTGAATATTTAAATAACAACTCAAAGTATTTTGAATACATAACCTATGTTTCTCTGTGTGCTACTTTATATCAATCAAAGAAGTACATGGAATGCCAAAAAATCATTAAAAAAGCCTTCGAATTCTTACTTAGGACACATATTAAAAATGACTTCAGAAAATACGTGAAATGGTCAAAAAGGTATCTTAGACGAATTGCATCCTATATGGAGGAATGTCATTTGATAGATGACGAATTTTTGAGATCCTTTAAAGAATTAGAAATATTAAAACGAAAGACTAATAATGCATAGCTGGTCATAGCCGCTACGTCAGTTATGCATGGCTGATAGATTTGAGTGATATGATTTATTTGGCTAAACCCGTATTTCCCCCGCCACTTTCCTATCCTCAATCCCCAAAAAGTATTCAATTTCTTGTTCAATAAACAACGCTTTATCAGGATTTTTCATCCCTTCAATTAAAGGAATTTCTCGCTTCCATTTCTTTTCTATGGCTATGACAGAATAGCCAAAAGTAGGTACGCCATTTACCGACCCTGTATTTTTCTTTTTGACAAAAACTTGGGAGATATCCTTAACAGCTACTTTTCGATTAGGAAACCAAGGACTACTAATCGGGCGGTGGTCGATGGTTAAATAATGTTCATCAACTGTAATAAAAGTAGAATTGATAAACTTGCTAAATTGACTCAATAGCAACCAGACACCAACGCCTATATGAACCGCCATACCCAATAAAGCACCGATTTCTCCATTCATCACTGCGGAAAAGGCAAAAGGTAAAATCATGGCATTCCAAACCAAAGTAAAAAACAACATAAAATAACTAGAAGACTGCGTATTCCGCCACTTATAATCAATGTTTAGTTCACTGCGCAACCGAAACATTTCAATGCCTTCTGGTTGGAAAATTTCTTTTCTGCGCCTAGCTTTTCGCTTATCTTTTATTTTTTCTTCAAAAGGAAAAACATGGTGGCAATTATGACACTTCGCAATGGCTCGGTCGATATTAATATCATCCGAAAATATTTCTGCATCACAATTTGGACACTCCAACTGCGAGCCTAAGGTGGGCATTTCTCTGAATAAATCAGGAAAGTCTTTATCTTGGTATTCTGTAATTCGTTCGTAATCTTGTGGCATAAAATACGGTTCACGGTGAACGGTTGGCGGTGAACGGCAACCTTAATTTAAGTATAGGGGAACTTTAGTTCTCCGAAAAATTAAGCACTACTTTTCGGGGAACTAAAGTTCCCCTGTACTAGGCAAATTTACTAGCCATTCCACGCTGCATTTTCAAAGCAGCAGTTCTAGATTTGGCAGCAAAATCTTCGCCATCACCTGCGAATATAATACCTCTCGAAGAATTTATTAGCAAACCACCCATATTATTTGCACCATAATTCATCACGCCTTGCAAATCACCACCTTGGGCACCTACACCAGGGACTAACAAAAAATTATCTGGAGCAATTGCCCGAATCTCTGTAAATTTTTCTGGATGAGTGGCACCGACTACAAACATTAGATTTTCTGGATTGCCCCAAGTCATCGCTTTGCGCATCACCTTTTCATAAAGTGGCATGCCATTTTCCTGTGGCGTAAATTGAAAATCATTACTCCCTTTATTAGAAGTTAATGCTAATAAAATGACCCATTTATCTTTAAATTCTAAAAACGGCTTAACGGAATCTTCCCCCATATAAGGCGCAACTGTTACGGAATCAAAATCCATCGTTTCAAAAAAGGCTCTAGCATATAAACTAGAGGTATTGCCAATATCTCCCCGTTTGGCATCTGCAATCGTAAAATGTTCTTTGGGAATATACTCTAAGGTTTTTGCCAAGGATTCCCAGCCTTTTGCGCCTAATGCTTCGTAAAACGCAATGTTCGGTTTATAAGCCACACAAAGGTCTTTGGTGGCATCAATGATTTGTTTGTTGAATTCAAAAATGGGGTCTTTTTCACTCAAAAGATGTTTTGGAATCCGTTTAATATCTGCATCTAAGCCGACGCATAGGAAAGATTTTTTTCGTTGAATTTGTTGGTAGAGTTCAGCTCTGGTCATATTAATTTAACGTATTTTCTAGTTCTTTGATGAAGGATTCGTAACTATATGCTTTACCTGAATGGTTTTTTAATAATTCTTGATGGCTAATTTTTTGAAAAATATCCGCAGCATGAGATTCGTGGTAAGTTTTTTTAGGGCGGGCTGTTAATTTTTTTAGTAAACCTTTTGGGTCTTTTTGAAATTTTGGTTTTCCTTTTGGCTGATATTTAGTTTTATAAATTTTATTAAAGGTAGTTATGTCTGCTAAAATTAATGCTTCTAATTCGTAGATAATTAGAAATCGTATACATTTTTTTTTAGCGCCTTTTTCAATTTTACTAAACCATTGATTTCTCCGTCTTATTTTCTCAGTTTCAGATGAAAGACCATCTAAATCTCTTACTAAAATTATTAAGTCAATATTTTTATTTTCTATTTCTGAATTCAAGGAATCTGTAACTTTCCTAACCCTTTCTAATTGGTTTCCTTCATAGGTTTTTAGCAATGGAATAAAAATTCCCTTTCCTTCAAACACAATATTCAATAAATTACGAATTGGTTTTGAATCATTATCAAAATTTTCTCCTACAATTCCTATTCTTTTCATATGATTTCTTCTTCATCAAAAAAACTAGTTAATGTCCAAAAGTCACTTAAAAAAAGGCTTTCTTTTAACATATATTTTACAGCATGCTTTATTTCTTCTTTATTTAAATGACGCATTTTAGTTCCTAGTAAATTGTCATAGCGAGTTAGGATAATCCGGTCTAATTCAGAGTCATTTAGAATATCTAGAGTTTTAGGTGCATGAGTTGTAATAATAATTTGTTTATCTTCCGATTGTTCTTTTAGAAAATTAAGAATCCTCCTGTATTGATTTGGATGGACGCCTATTTCGGGTTCTTCTATAAAGCAAAGTCCTTTTTTCAATGTCACCTCTGAAATAAGATAGAATAATCTTTTTGTACCATCTGACATCATATTCCAATTTATCCAATTCTCATTAACAAAAAATTCAAAATTTATATGATTGATATAGTATGCTAGGCCATTTTCTTTTACAGAAAGTCCGCTTTCCAGTCTTAAGTTCTTTATAGGAGAAAATTTATTAAGATTTCTGATTAAAACTTCTGAGAGATTAGCATCATTTAAAATATTGTCTTTACTAGATAATATTTCTGGTGATAATTTTTTATAGTAGAAATTATTTAATATAAAATCACCTATAAATTTTATCGAAGAATCTAAATCTAAATCTGCTAATGATGCTTTAAAATTCTTCTTGTTAATTGTAAGGTTAATATTATCGGTTAACCCAGAGATAGTCTTTGGAATGGAAAAGGATATAAATGAAATAGGATAGAAATTTGGTAGTAAATCATGCAATTTTTTATCTCCATATATCACCGTTCCGTAATGAGAATGATAATTGGATTTAAATTTTGGTTTTTTTTGAGAAATCGAATAAATCCTATCAGAAACAATAATTTCAAATTCTTGTGTTTTTGGATTTTCTTTTGGTTCATTGACATAGCCTTCCCATATTTGCTTTTCTTTTTTTGTCACTATTTCTAAATAGAATTCAACAGTATCCTTTGGTAAATTCCTAGTAATTATTCGTTTTAAAAATTCCAAAAAATTAGTCTTCCCACTCCCATTAGGCCCAATAATAATATTCAGCCCAGGATGCAATTCGACTTCCGTATCAATAATAGATTTATAGCCTTTGAGGTGAACATGGCTAATGTAGGCAGGATTGGTATGCTTGTTAGTTGACACTCTTTTAGTAAAAATTAAGTTCAATCATCGGTTCAAGATTCTACTACGAATAGTTGAACATGGAACATTGAAAATTATAAATTGAAAATTAAACACCAATACCATTTAACGCTTCCACGCCTGTAATCTCAGGCACTTTTCCCTGTAAAGTTTGCTCGATTCCTGCACGCATAGTCATTGCTGACATAGAACAACTAGAACAATTGCCTAACCAATTAATTTGTAGGACCATTTCGGGGGTAATATCTACGATTTCAATATTACCTCCGTCCACTGCTAAGTGCGGACGTATATCATCCAAAGCTCTATCTACTCTTTTGATTAAGGCTTCTTTTTCTACCGCTGACATTGGGTTAAATTTTGAATTTTGAATAATGAATGTTAAATTTTTCTTTGCTGCTGACTGATTTACAGCTCAGAGAGCTGTGTTACCGTTGACTGCCTGCAAGCTGCTACTCAGGCTAGAAGCCTAAGCTACTGTTATCCTTTAACTTGTATAATTTTCGTTGGTGCTAGGGTTTCATTTCTAACACCTATTTGACGAAGCGTATTTTTAGCTACATTTAAAAACGGGTCACTCAGTAAAGTATCTGCTTGCAAGAGTGCAGGTTTCCCCATATCTCCCGATTCTCGGATTCCTTGAACTAATGGCACTTGTCCCAACAAAACGGAGTTACTCATTTTTGCCAGTTTTTTACCACCACCTTCTCCAAAGATATGATATTTATTATTAGGAAGTTCTTTTGGGGTAAACCAAGACATATTTTCTACGACGCCTAAAATAGGCACGTTGACCGATGGTAATTGGAACATACTCATCGCTTTGATAGCATCTGCGACTGCGACTTCTTGTGGTGTGGTGACGATAACTGAACCTGTAACGGGTACGGTTTGCACCAAAGTTAACTGAATATCCCCAGTACCAGGAGGTAAATCAACAATTAAAAAATCCAAGGCAGGCCATAAAGTATCATTAAAAAATTGTTTAATAATACCACCTAATCTAGGCCCTCTTAAAACAACTGCTTGCTCTGGTTCAATAATAAAACCGATAGACATGACAGGCATTCCGTAAGCATCTAAAGGCGTAATTTTTGGTTTACCATAGACATCTTTTACCTTTGGTCTTTGCCCTTGCAGGCCCAACATCGTTGGAATAGACGGTCCATATAAATCTGCATCAATCAAACCAACTTTAGCACCTAATTGTTTTAATCCTAAAGCTAGATTAACTGATACGGTAGATTTTCCAACTCCTCCTTTTCCAGAAGCCACCGCAATGATATTTTTGACTTGCGAAATTGGACTAGTACTTTGCTGCGATTGTGTCGTATTTGCCTTCATGTGCACATCTACATTCACACTGGGATAGACATCTTGTATCACTCGCTGACAAGCAAAATTCAAATCTGCCTTATTCGGACTATTTAACGACGGCAAGACTAAAGTAAAACTGACATTATCATCCGTAACTTTTAAATCTTGAATCATGCGTGCCTGAATAATATCTTGTCCCGAATTTGGGTCCATGACTTTTCTGAGGGCTGCTACTATTTTATTATTATCTACTGCCAAGTTATAAGGATTGAAAGAATTAGGGACGGAAGGATAGGGCCCTTCTCATCATCATCAAAATTGTTCGATGCAAAGATAATAACAATTAAAAGGACTAAGGAGTTTAGACCAATTAAGTTTACTTTTTATAAAAATAATAAGTACCTAAGCATAATTAAACGTCATTTTTGAGGAGACTATTTTTTCGTTATGCAAGGCAAAAATTCTCTGCATAGCACTGCTACGGAGATAATTTTTAACGCAGCAGAACGGAAAAAGGGTTCTTCATAAAATGTGTCGTTTAATTTTGATTGGGTACTTAAGTGTGGAGGAGGAAATCATGTTTTCTCCAAAATGCTTAATTTTGAATTCCTAAAATGAGTGGTTTCCTAAATTCATCACTTATCACTAATAACTCATCATTCAGAAACAATGCTAGTAGCCATCGATATCGGAAATTCTAACGTCTCTTTAGCCATTAATAAAAATAATGATTGGATACATTTTTGGCGATACCCTACCATTCGAGACGAGTCACCTTTTTTTTATACCCTGAAAATAAAGAATGATTTATTAGAGAACGATATTGACGTGGAGGAAGTAGAAAAGATTGTTTTAAGTAGTGTAGTGCCTTCCTTAACGCCTGTTTTTAAAGAAATTCTACCAGAAATTTTCCCTGTACCAATGGTTGTTGTTGGGCCTAATATTTATCCCTACATTTCACTTCAGATTGACAATCCCAACGAAATTGGGTCAGATTTAGTTGCCAATGCAGTGGCAGCGAATGCCATTTATAAAAAAGATTGTATTGTAGTTGATTTTGGAACAGCTTTGACTTTTACAACTGTTTCTAAAAAAGGCGAAGTATTAGGTGTCGCCATTGCACCTGGTTTAAAAACAGCGATTGCTGCTTTATTCTCCAAAACCGCCCAATTACCAGAAGTCCCTTTAAATCTTCCAAAAACCCCCGTTGGTAAAAATACGATTCATGCCATTCAAAGTGGTATTTTAGTAGGCTATGTTGGTTTGGTTAAACACATGTTGGCAGAAATTCGCAAAGAAGTGGGTAAGCAATATATCGCTGTAGCTACAGGTGGACTTTCTTCTATTTTACACCCTTTAAAGGAGGAATTTGAGGAGATTGATGTGGAATTGACAATGAATGGTTTGAAAATTATTGCAGAGGCGAATTAAAAAAGTCAAAAGGAAAAGCTTACCTTGTTCGCATCTTTTCAGTAAAAAACAAAACGATGAAAAACACATTTTTAATTGGCTTTCTTTTTGTCTTGAATTTTTCCTTCGCACAACAGCCCCATAATCATGCGCATAATCGGGTGATTTATTTTCCAGATGTACCAGATTATAAAAGCATGATTACCGATTTTCATATTCATACCGTTTTTTCCGATGGCAGTGTTTGGCCAGATATACGGATTCAAGAGGCGCTCAGAGATAGCGTACATGCAATTTCCTTGACGGAACATTTAGAATACGAGCCCCACAAAGAAGAAATTCCAAATCCTGACCGAAATCACTCTTATGTTTTGGGAGAAAAATATGCTCGACCTTATCGCTTGATGGTCATTAAAGGAGCAGAAATAACTAGGGATATGCCACCAGGTCATAATAATGCTATTTTTATTGAAGATGCGAATAAATTAGAAATTGCCGATTCCGTAGAAGTCTTTCGAGAAGCAAGGAGACAAGATGCTTTTGTTTTTTGGAATCACCCGAATTGGGTCGCTCAAAGAGGAGATGGGATTGCTCGATTGACTGATATGCACCGTTTTTTAATCAAAGAAAATTTATTACAAGGCATTGAAGTAGTCAATGATTTGACTTATTCAGATGAAGCTTTACAAATTGCCTTAGATAATAATTTAGCAATCATGGGGACTTCGGATATTCATGGATTGGTCGATTATCAATTTGATATAGCTGATGGTGGACATCGCCCAGTTACGATTGTTTTAGGGAAAGAAAAGACACCTGAAGGTATAAAAGAAGGCTTATTTGCTCGTAGAACAATTGCTTATTTTAAAAATACCCTCATTGGCAGACCAGAACATTTAATTCCATTACTCAAAGCTTCTTTGACGGTTGAAAAAGCTGGGTATCAAGGTAAGGCAGATGTAGTAGAAGTGGATATAAAAAATCATAGTAGTGTCGAGTATATTTTAGGCAATCGAAGTGAGTATACCCTTCATGCGCATACTGATATTATAGTTATTCCACCTTATGAAACAGTAAGAGTTGAAGTCAAAACTTTAAAGCGTTTTGCAGAATTTGAACTAAGTTTTGAGGTGTTAAATACCATAACTGCACCGAATACACACCCTACTATTCGATTAAAAATTGAGACAGAATAAAAGGGCTACTCAATATATAGATTCAGTTCTTTTATTTTCCGTGAGTACGGACGGCTAACACTAGACTTAGTTTTGAACCACAAAAGAAACAAAGCGCACAAAAGGTTTTCACAAAAGTTATAAAAAACACTTTTGTGAAGCTCTTTTGTAGTTCAAAATAATTTTATAAGAAAGTCCTTTAAGTCAATAAGAATGAATTGACTCTATAATTCTTAGCCTCCCTAATTTATCTTATGAACTCATCAACTCATTATTCTTTTTGTCTAAAGTGTCACTAAATTTCACTCATCACTCCTGTATCCCTGCAATTTCCTGTATAAATTCAGGGCAAGCAGGTTCTCCCTTAAAAAAAGCCTTGTCTATTTTTTGGGTCATTGCCCACCGATGTAACCAAGTAATGCCTCCACGACCAGCATACTCATCTTTGGATTGATAAGCTTCGTCTGTAAGTGCTTCTTCCAAGGAAATAAAGGCATAATTTCTTTCTTGATACATCGCTAATAATTCATCCAAATAATCAGCATTTAAAGCGTTGGCGTGAATGAGTAAAGTATGTTTAATTGGCCGGTCAAAAAGCATTTTGGATTGTGTTTCATAAAAAATGGTTTTGTCTTTCATGTAATCGACATAAGCTTCGCCAATTTTTTTCATTTGTACTCCATCCTTTTTTCTTAAAGCTATATAATAGGCCTTGGCAAAAATCCATTCAGAATTATCAATGGTAACAGGGGCAATTTCGTATTGGCGATTGGCTAAAAATTGTTCTAGTTGCGTTTTCTTTTCAGTAGTATTGCCTGTATGCAAAAAAGGGTGTCGGAAATAGCGCATTTTTTGCCCATATTTTGCGTGCAACCTTTTGGTATGAAATTCCCCTTTTATAATGTTAGCAATAAATTGTTCAAAAGTTAAGCGATTATAATCTGGGTGACTATAAGTGTGATTCCCTAATTCCATGCCCGCCGCTAACCAATCTTCGAGTAGATTTAGTCGAGCAGTATTCAATTTATTTTTAGAATAAAGTTTATTTTCATTGACAAAACCAATGGCAGGAACTTGATAGTTTTTTAAAGTAGTTAATAATTTATCCGTCATTTCCTGATAATTGACTGCACTAATTCCTGGTAGGTCGTCGATGGTTATAGCGATAGCAGGTTGATTTAAGGAAGCTGTTGCTTTAATTACTTGTACATTAGTAAGAGTAGGTGTTTTTTTGATAGTAGGAGCAGGCGTTGGTGGAGAACAAGCGAAGAAAAAACTTAGGAAAAAGAGCGTATAAAAAAGATAATTGAAAGTCCGCATTTTAAACAATTGAGTGATGGAAAACACGAAGTAACGATGAAATAATAAGTCTGTCAAATTGGAGGGTCTCTTTTACCGTTATTAAGATAGAAAAATTTAATTCTATATAAAACAAAATATGGATTGGTTTTTTCGAGGTTTTTATGTTGATGAGGCTCCCTACGTATGGCATATCGTACCAGATTAAAGAAGGACTAATTAATCAGAATGTGAATGGCTTCCTTCATCATTTCTACTGCTTCATTTTCTATAAAATTCCCTGTTGTATCAAAATCAATTTCATTTTGATATAAAGGTAAAGAGACCACTACATTAGCATCCAAAGCTTGTAAAGACCAAAGCAAAGATTGCATCGCTTTTGCTCCTCTTGGTTTATATGGAGTGAACGTTATTGCCAACACTCGTTTTTGTACCAATTCGCCAGAAGAAGTTAGCCATTCCAAGGCATTTTTTAGCAAGGCAGGCATATTGTAAATGTATTCTGGGATGCTGATAATCACTGCATCCGCTTCTGCAATAGCTGCTCGCCAAGCAATGATTGTTGCATGCCAAGGATATTTATCGGCATCCGCTTGGAATAGGGGTAATTGATTAATTTGAGGATAATGTTGAAAACTATGTTTTGGAAATAGGGAAGGAAGTACCTTTAATAATTTAGTATTTGCCGATTCGGAACGAGTAGAGCCGCTGATGGTTAATAGCTTCATATTAACCAAAGATAAAGCGACGCTACTAGTTTGACAAATTTTTAAGTGTTTATCTAAAATATCGTTGTTGAGAAATAGTCTAGCTTTCAGCCCAAGTTACTTTAAACTAAATCATTCTCGAACTGGACAATTCACCATACTACTATCCCCATTCATAAAGTTAACAATCGCCAATTCCTCATTAGGAAACTGCACGGAATAAGCAGTCCAATCTTCACTTTCTTGAGAACGTTCATCGGGGCGGTAATAATGAGTAGAAATAATCTGTGCACCACTGGCAAAAGCAGCGGTCATTTGAGACTCATCCCCTTCTTTAGCTGCCTTTGTACCGTCTTCAGCAAGTGTTCTAACCATGTAACCTTTTTCGACTAAATCTTGAATCTCATCCAAGTCTTTTTCTGGTTTATTAAAACGAACGAATGCACATTCTGGTTTGCCTGGTTTAGAGAAAGTAAACATTTGGCGACCTTCTAGGGAAGGATGACCATTGAGGTAATAAGATTTTTCAAAACCAGAATTGTCCAACACTAACATGATTTTACCCCTTGCGTCTTTTAGCTTTGGCCAGCCATCTGTTAAAATAGCTTCCTCTAAGGTCTCAAAGTCGCCTCTTACTTCATCAGGCGTAATAATTTTCTTCGCATTTTTACCAAAAATTTCCTCAATTTCTTGATCAAGAAAATCTAAGGCAGCAGGCGTGATTAATTTGGGACGAGTCAATAAATCACCAGGGATTAATAGGGTAGCAGCACTTACATAAGCATCATCTTTAGGTTCGACCAAAATAGTCAAGGGTAAATGATTCTTGTTCGCATCGGACCAATTTTTAACCGCCTCTAAAGCAGCTTTAAACGTATAATGATGTGACCTATAATCGAAATCAGGGCGATGTAAAATTTTAAAACCAGGGTCATTCAATTCTGGGACACTTGATGCAGTTGGTTCACCAGCCAAACGATTGCCTGCACGATGATAAAATAAGCCACCATCAGGGTCATAATAAATATCAAATTCTAAGCCTCGGATATTATGTTTGTTGAGTTGGTCTTCCAATGTTTCATGGGTATAATCCCAACCAGCAGGCTGTTTATATTTCGAGAATAAGCCTAAGCCTTTATCAATCGCATTATAAACAGGTTCATAAGTACGCATCCGATAGCTATTCTGACTAGCTAAATATTGTAATTGATTGATTTTTAGGTCATCAATTTGCTGGTCACAAACAGAGCGATTCGCCTCTTTTTGGCAGCTCCAAGTCGTGATAATCAATAGGCAGATAAAGGCTTTTAGCAATTTCATGTTGTCTGGTTAAATCGGTGATGATAAATTCTAGACTAAATTAGCTATTGTATTTTTATTTTTGTTCATTGAGTGAATGAAATAGTCGGTTTCGCTATTTATTGACATACTTTCTTATCTTTAAGCTCACTTCATTTAATTCAATTATGATGATTAAAAAATGGGTATTTCGTCTTCTTTTGGGTTTACTTATTTTTGCAGGGATGCTCTTTGCCGTCAAAGTCTATAAAGATTACAAAGCAAAAAAAGCACGAGAAACTTATGTGGCAGGTTTAGTCCATACGGCTTCTCCTAATGTACAGATTTTAAAGGATACCATTATGGTCGATTATCTTGGTACAAAAAGGACTTTGAGTATTTATTTGCCAGCCGATTATACCAAAGACACTCTTGCTTACCCTGTTGTTTATTTTATGGATGGACAATCCTTATTTGATGAAAAAATATTGGAAGGAGATGAATGGCAGATTGATGAGGTATTGGATAGTTTAGGAAAAAGTGGAGGTATGCAGGCGATTGTAGTTGGTGTTTATAATGCGGAGGATAGATTGACAGAATACAAGCCTTTTCTATCTCCTCATGTACCGAGTGAAAAATCTGTTAGCGGTGACAAACATGCAGAATGGATAGCGACAGACCTTAAAAAATGGGTGGATACGAAGCATCGCTTGCCAAACCTGGCGAATTACACGCAGAACTAGCGACTTTACGACAAGAAAAAGGACGTTTTTTCCATGATACCTTTATATGGCGGAGAAATGAAACTTGTCGAGATTTTGTGTTTAATTCGCCAGTAGGAATACTTGCAGCAAGTATTTTACAATCAAAAATCAAGTCAATCTATCTGTAAACTTTGGCGGAAAAGCTTTTAATACGTCCAATACACCGCCGCCAGTAGGCAGGGGTGATTGGTTCTATTAATTTTCGAATCATGCTGGTGAGGACTTGCAGTCCGCAACCTATATTAGCTCGCCTCCGGCGAGTATTAGTACATAAAACGCTCGCCAGAGGCGAACAGTATAGAGGTTGCGGACAAAATGTCCTCACCAGCAGTCTCCATTTTTTAGAACCAATCACCCCTGGCCAGTAGGGGAGACGATGCAGAATGAAATCCCTGAAATTGAAAGTTATACAAGGCATTTTATGCCTACGCCCAATGCTCTTTGCTGAATAGTAACCTCTACCCAATTAATTAGGCAGAAATAAGTAGAAAGTGGCGCCTTTATCAGGTTCACTTTCTGCCCAAATTTTACCATTATGTTTTTTCATAATTCTGGCAACTAGAGAAAGACCAATACCTGTTCCTTTAAAGTCTTGTTCATTATGGAGGCGACTAAATGGTTCAAATAATCGTTCTACGTATTTCATATCAAATCCAGCTCCATTATCTTTTATAAAATAAGTAATACCTTCCGTTGCTTTGGTGAATCCTATTTTTATATTTATCTCTTCCTGTTTACTAGAATATTTGAGTGCGTTAGAAATCAGATTATTCCAAACTTGTGTGATTAATACCTTATCTGCTTGAATAGGAGGTAAAGCAACTTTAGCCAATATTGGTTTTTTAGTAAATACTCTAATTTGTTCTTTAAAAATCGACGTAACTAAGTAATTTATGTCAATTTCCGTTCTCTTCAATATGGTTTGTTTAACTTTAGAGTAGGCCAACAAATCAGTTATCAATTCATTCATTTTAGCTGTACTTTCCAGCATATATTTAAGATAAAGTTGACCTTCATCATCCAATACCTTGGTATAATTTTTTGCCAGTAATCCAGCAAAAGAGCTAATATGTATTAGAGGTGTTTTTAAGTCATGCGACACGGAATGGTTAAAGACATTCAATTCTTGATTTCGTTCTTTCAGTTTTAATAACAAATCGTCTTTTTCAAGATTATTGGCTTTTAACGTATTTTTTTGTTTTTCAATCAATTGATTATTTAGAAAATTTTTCCGTTTCTGATATTCAATAACCCAACTAGAAGCAAGACTAACCAAAGAAATAGAGATAATACCAAAAGCTTGATAAGCAAAATCTTGAATACTTATATCAAAATTAGTGTTTACCGTATATAAATGAATAAGGATAAAGAAAACGGCGATAAATCGGAGGTAATTAAAACGAATATTTGATAAATTAAAACCAATAATGACAATGAGCATATTTCCTATGAAATAATAGAAATGATCCACCTTATCGAAAGCGCTATAAATAAAAGTCGATGCGAAACAGACTAAAACCATGACCGAAGCAAAAAATTGTAATTGTTGATACGTATTAACCCAACGATAAATCAGGCAGTAACCAATCGCCAAAAACAAAGAAATACTGATCCGAAGTACAAGAAACTGTTTGTTAGTAGTCGTATCTCCAAACAAGAAATAGTCAAGTGGAATAAACAAGAGAAATGTTACTATTCCCAATAATAAAGCATACCGAGCAACTTTTAATTCATTAGCTAAGTAGAATTTGTTAAAGTGGTCTTCCGTTTTTTTATCCTGAAATCGTAGTGTTTTATAGTTTATCATAAAGCATTATCATCCTGCTAGAAGCAATAAAGTTTGCATTTTATACAATGAATGCATATAAAAAAATAACAGCTTAAATGATTCTAAAAGAGAAATGTAGTATACTTTTCGGTTACTGCTCTAAAGTTGCAAATGTCTGGTGTTAGTTTAGATATTAGAATTAAAAAATGAAGTAACTGTACCTAGTTTATAATCAATTGATTGCGATTGTGTAGTGCGTCAGATTAAAAACAGCTAATTATCCGTAGTTTTCATTCATTCGTTGGTGAAAAATGGACCAACGGATGAATGAAGGCAACGGGTTTGACGAACTAGAGTATTTTTTAATATCAATCTTTTATCTGATTTTCTATAAACAGATGACTTGTTTTTATTTTCCTAACCCAAATAGTAAATTAAATATAGGACAATATTCATTCCAGAAAATATAGGAAGGTTGTCTCGTGGAATATTTGTTACATTTTTATCAAATTATCCGTAGTAGTTTTCCCCACGAATGAAGAAGACCACAGATATTTTACCAGGATTAGTTTTCAATACGGATAGATGGTACCTCTATCTAAATATTGCTACTAAATATATTCGTCAAAAATTCGTGGGGAGGTATAAATTTGTGGGGCAACTACAAATTGTTTAACGTATTTTATAGAAAGCATTGGTGATTAGAAAGTAGCCCGCACCTGCGCACTCCCCAAATGTACCGTTCGATTAGTTCCTGTTTTCCGCCCTTCATAGCGCAAACTCATTTGTACATTGGCAGCCAATTGTCGATTTAAAGTTAAGCCCCATAAGAAGTTTTTACCTTTTTTTAGACCATCCAATAAAGTCAGTTCTAAAGTGGGGTTAGTTGTTCCATCAACAGCGATAGCCACAAAAGAAAAATCACTTTTTAGGGCTAATTTCTGGGTTCGATTATACTGCATTTCAAACTTTAAGGTATGAAATTTAGCTACAACTGGAAAATCTGCTAAGGTGTTTTCTGCCTGCTGCCATTCGTATTGTAGGGTTGCTTCATATTGTGGATTGGGTAAGTAGGTAAATTGAGGGGTTACTTTGAAAAAATCAATATCAAAATCTCGATTGTCAAATAATTCAGAATCACTATTTTTATTGCCAATAGAATAATTAATTTGACTGCTGAAAACGGGCGTAATATTCCAACGACTGCGGATAAATTGTTCACTGGTTTGCCGACTTTCAAAACCTGTGGTTAGGACATTCCGATTTCGATTATTCGATTGTCCAATTTGAAAATCGTATTTAGGATGATTGCGATTAAAAAATAACACATTGCGCACAGATGAAGCAGTCGTTACTAAACTGGTATCCGAAATCGTTAAATCGAATGGATTCCAAGCAGAAATTGCATCGTCTAATTTGACTTTTCGATTAATCCGTAAAGTAGATAATGTAGAAAATTTACTGACCGCTTTTTTCCAGCCTTTTTTGTTCAGCCAAATAATCCTTGGCGTTAAGCGCAAACTTTGATTTAAGCCGACATTATTGGTTCGAATAAAATCATTCGTGAAGGTATTAATGCGTACATAATTAGCTTGGTCACGGAAAGGGGCAACGACAAATTCATTGATTTGAGGAATGCTATCACCGTTTAAATCATATTGTTCGGTTGGCTCCCAAACAAAAGTCCCTTCCCCTTTATTGACTTTGATAAACTGAAATTCGACTTTTGCTTCTTGCCCCGAACCAATTTCGTAATTGGTATTAAATCGCAAAGCACCCCGCCATAAATTTAAGGTGTAATCTAAGCGACCTAAATAGGTTTCTTGGGCAGTTTGGTTGGTTAATTTTTCCTCTTCAACGGTTAGATTTCTATAGGTAAAATTCCATTTTAATTGACTGGTTCTTTTTTCATTCCAATGTCCGTTTATATTAATTTCATCAGCTACGGTACTTTTGAGAAAATCTATATTTTTAGGCGCAAAATTCGTTTGCCGAGTGTAATTAATATGCCATTGAAAACGATTATTATCGGGACTTTCTAAATAAATTTTATATAAATCCCAATAGAATCCTGTAGCTTTTAATGTATCGGTTTGGGCATCGCTTATTTCATTTCTTTCTCGCTCCCCATAAACGCCCAATTTCCAGTTTTTTAGTTTTTCAAATGTTTTAGAAAAATCAACTCTTGGTCGGAAAAATTGACTATTTTCTATTTCCGTTTTGGTTATTAAAGAACTGCCATAAATCCGTAAATCATAACCTGATTTTTTATAAAAAAGGTCAAAATTATGTTTGATGCCATCGTAAATTCCCGTTCGATTAAAGACCGACAAATCGTAGCCTATTTGCCATTCGGTTGCTTTCCGTAAGGCGATACTTCCTTTACCAATATGTTCATTAACAGAAAGTTGATTATTGGCAATATTGATATTCCAATCTCGATTAAATTCTGGGTTTCGGTAAGGATTTAAAGCTTTAAAATTTTGTTGAACAAATTCGTATTTGGCTTTACTTTGGAGTATTAAATCTTTTTTACCAATCCTTTTATCCAGTTGATAATCCATAAATAAAGCTGTTCCTAAATTATCATCATTATCAACTTTAGAAAAGCGATTTAAATCCGTATTACTTAAAGCAATTTCCGTTCGTAAACTGGAATTTTTACTCAATTGTAATTCCGAACCAACTGTTAATAATTGCTGTTTTTTAGGGGCAGTTAATTGTTGAATGGGTTCAAAATTCCCATTGGGTAATCCCGTTTGTTCATCAGGGGCAATCCATTCATAAACTCTTCCATTGGCATTATTGGCAGTTGTTAAAATGTAATTGCCATTTCCTTGTCCTACTTGTGCAAATCTAGCGGTATATTTTGCATTTTGAGGATTGGTAGAGAAAACTAAAATTTGAGTATTAAAGGTATCATTTTGATTGGTCGTCTCATTAAAAAATGTATAAAAAGTATCTCGTAAGGTGTACTGTACTCTTGCTTCATTAAAGCCTTCCTCCAACGTATCAATACTACTTATAAAAGCATTATCAAAGTTATCTCCAATAGCTCGTAAAGTGGCTCTTTCCGCAGCAGACAACTCTGTATCTCCAACTGCATTTTTGCTATCTTGTTGGGAAAATAAACCAAAATAAAACCGATTTTTTTCTGTTTTCAACTCACTATTTACTGCATATAAAGAACGTTGAAAAGTCTGGTCTAAATATTCGAATTCCACAATAATTCGACTGTTCTGCGTAATTAATTTTTTATTGGTAAATGCTAATTCTCCTTGATTATAATCAATGATATAGTCTTCTTCAATCCCTCTTTTGAGTAATATCCCATCCAAAATAACCCGTTCTGTTCCAGCTAAAACGATGATGAATTGTTCACCGTTTATCCCTGTTAACTTATAAGGCCCTTGATTGCCTTCAATTGCCGTAATGGTATTTCTAGCAAATTGTCCTCTAGAAATCGCAAAACTTGCATCACTCGTCCAAGTCCCTTTTTTGAAAGCCTCCTGAGTCGTCGAAAAAGTAGCGCCTTGGAGTTTTTTATAATATTTCATAAAGTATTTATCTCGACTACTAATCTCATAATCTCCTGCCGTTAAGCTAGATTTTTTTCGATTAATTTGGATAAATATCTTATCAAATTCTTGTAGTTGTTGGGTATTTCCTTCTGCTTGCAAGGGAATATTTTCATCGGTCAATGCCGCCACTATTTCTGTATCATCGCCCAATTTACCCGATAATTGCAAATTGAATTGAGCGTTCAAAACCAAATTTTGACTATTGCCAAAAGAAACCCCTCTAGCAAAACTACCGCTGTATTGCAAACCACTATTATTCTGTAAAATCGCTGTGGATTTGGTACTTGCCTCTGGCGTATAATCAAAGCCAATATAATCACCTTGATAATCTTGGGCAATCAATAAAGTATCTAAATGTTGGACGGGTTGTTGAAAATCGAAAGGGAAGACTCGGTAGCTTATTTTTAGGGAATCGGTTCTCCTAATGCTATTTTTCATAAAAAAGGCATCCTTTAAAATCAGCATATTATAGGAAATTTTATAATCTGTTGTAAGGATTTCTTTTGTTCGAGCATCTTCTATTTGTATGGCATCAGGCAAGAGAGGAAGGCTATCTAGCCGAAGCGTGTCTTTTTCTAGCACCACCACCTTAACCCGCCAATTGGATAGATTGGACTGTCCGAATAGTGAAATCCATGCGGACAAGGTGAATGCTATGATTAAGATGCGCTTCATTTATTTGTTACGGTTCACGGTAAAAAGGTTTATAGTTCATGATTTAGTAACTGTAAATTACTTTATCAAAACGCTTAAAATTCGATTATTTTACTTATTTTTTGCATAAATTGAATATTTCACCCAATTTTACTTAATTATACCCACTTTTGTCGTATTCATTTACTTAATCCAACTTTACTGACTTTAGGGATGAGGCAATAAATAACCTACCAGAAATGACGAGATTATTTTTTCTTTTAGCAAAGCAAAATTTTTTAGCATAGCCGTTGCTACGTTGAAAAATTTTAATGCAGCTAAAAGGAAAAAGAATCCGTCAGGCTGGT
>JBGCFJ010000024.1:0-22150 GCA_045106885.1 Saprospiraceae bacterium | reverse complement strand
CAACTGACCATATTTTCACTTCCGCTGTTTCTTCTACTGGAATTTCTTCGCCTAAAGTTCCAGCCGTTAAGGTTTCCAATGGGCGAATCGCTTCTCCGTCTCGCCAGATAGCGGCGATAGTTCTACCTGAATCTTTATAAGTAAACACCCCCTCTCCATTTGGTCCATGATTTTGCCAGTAGCCAATATATTTATCCCCATTGGCATAATAACAAGTCCCATGTCCTGATGGCTTTCCGCCTTCAAAACTACCAATGTATTGCGTGCCGTCTGGATAATTATAGACGCCTTTCCCACTTTCGCAATAAATTTCATTACAAATTCTTAAATTTTCATCGGTTAATTCTATACTATTATCTACCATTGGAGGCATTTCTTCTGCTGCATATTTATCCTTTTCCCAATCCCCCTCTTGCACTTCCCCATTTGCCAAAATAAGTTTTCCAACCCCATGTCGTTTATTATTTTTCCATTGTCCAATGTACTTATCACCATTGGTATAAACCATTATGCCTTTGTCTTGGAATTGCCCATCTACAAAATTGCCATCGTATTCCTCCCCATTGGCAAATGAAATGACTCCATGTCCATTAAATTCATTTCTTACAAAATTGCCTTGGTAGATATCTCCATTGTGAAAAGTTAATTTTCCTTTGCCTTCTCTATATCTGTTTTCCCACTGTCCAATGTATTTATCCCCATTAGAAAAGTATAAAATCCCTTGTCCATGAATTTGTCCTTTTTTGAAATTCCCTTCGTAAGCTGCACCACTTTTGTATTGGAATTTACCATATCCATTCTGACAATCGCCTTTGACACATTGGGCGAATATTTGGTGCGTTATTAATAGACTTAAAACACCGACTGCTAACATTTGCTTAATCATACGATCTATCTGTTTGGTTATCTTTCTCTATAAATATGGAAATACTTAAATGAAAGGCAAATTATGTGCCGTGTACATTTAACCATTTTTATAAATTCTAATACAAAAGAAAGAAAAATAAATGAATCAATAAGGGTAGCAGTTGATTATGGGAAGTCTACAAAAGTGACTTTAAGATTGCATCATTCTGACCCGTTAAAATGTAGAAGTGAATATAAGCGAAAGATTTAAGGGTTATTTGTTAAAATTCAGTCGTATTAGTAGCAGTTTACTAAATCAAAACGCATTCTTGTCAATGCTTATTTTGTAGCAGGTCTTTTCTTAACAAATTTTATGTGTCAGTTGGTTGACAATATTTTTTATATAAAAAGTATTCTTTGGGTAAATTGGTAACAAAGCCTTATTGGAATTGATTAAATAATATGCCGTATTAACACATCCCCGCCCCTTCCCTAAGGAGGGAAGGGAGTCGTCTAAATTCTAAATTATCAGGTAAACTACCGATAATTGGCAAATTTGCACAAAATTAGTTCCCCTCTTTTTTAAGATGAAGAAGTGTAAGCTTCTGAACCGCACAGCGGACGGGCGGCTTTAGGGGAGAGTTAGAAAAAAGTAGAACCCGTTCCTATTCCTTAGAATTATTTTCTAAAACTCAATTAGGTCTTTGACAGGAAAACATAAACGCTTTTCTATCAGTTAATACAAGCGATTAATAATCACCTTTCGATTAATCATTTTTTGATGCCCAGCAGAAATTTGTAAATAATACAAACCGTTAGCAAAATTGCTTATTGGAATAGTCACCAAATCTTCAGAGACCGTATCTATTTCTAGGCTTTTATATAATTGCCCAAAAGTATCAAATAATTGAATAGACAATGCTTGCCCCATCAAATTGGGTAACTGTATATTCAATGCTTCTTGTGCTGGATTTGGAAAAATAACTAATTTCTCTAAATCAATTTGAAAATTAACTGCTTGAATAGGCGAAAAGGTCGTCTGTCCATCGGTTAGCACTTGTTTTAAACGATAATAATTTGTGCCTATCAAAGGTTGTTGGTCTACCTCTTTAAAAAAGGCATCTTTATTTTTATCCGAAAATTGGTGAATGCTTTTCAACGGTTCAAAAGTCTCACCGTCTGCGGAACGCTCCACAACAAAACGCTTACTTTCGTCAATGGTATTGGTTAACCATTGTAATTCGACGGCTCGGCCAATATTGAAGGCTGCAAAATTTAAATAGCGATTTCTCGAACGACCATTATCCCCTCGGATAATTTCAATCGTATAATCTTCTACTTCTCCTAATTCAAAATCATCACAGGCAGCAGCGGGCGTTTCTCTTTGCATAACTACCCGCATTCTTGTAGTAATAGGATTTACATTATTTGGGATGATAATATTACCCGTAATTGGCGCTGGAATAGTTCCCCGCGCCTGGGCAGGATACATACCAGCAAAGACCAATTCTCCAGCATCGTCGAAACTTCCATTGCCATCTAAATCTATCCATACTTGAAATGCCTCATTCCATTGGAAAAAACTAAAATCTGGACTTAGGCTTATTTCATAGTCCTGTCCCGTTTCTAAAACAGTTGAAATATTGGTAAAATCTTCATAACGTTCTTTAAAAGACGTATTATCTATTGTATTTAGACTAACATTTTTAATATATTCTAGCCATGGTTGATTTCCGATTGCAGCACAATAAGTTCCGCTTTCAATTACTTTTATTTCAAGTTCACAAGTCGTCGAATTTCCACAACTATCAGTAATCGTATAGTTAACAGGAGAACTACCAACTGGGAAAAAACTACCATCTGGCAAACCATTTGTTTGAATAATGGTATTAATTCCATTCGGACAATCAGTTGTTACGGTTGGTATATCCCACGCTGCTATCGCTCCAAATTCGTCCGCTTCGGTAGTCAAAACAATAGCTGCTGGGCAATCTACCGTTAAACTAGTGCCTGCTTCCTCTGCTTCCATTATAATCAGACTGTAATCTTCCACTTCTCCTAGCGCAAACGTCTCACAAGATTCAGCCGCATTATTCCGCTGCATACTTATCCGCATTCGAGTTGTTCCTAATAAAGCGGTATTTGGAACAGTAATTAAACCAACAATCGGTGTTGCAGGTGTGCCACTTTCGCCAATAGTAAAAATAGCTGTATAAACGAGTTCCGCTGTATCTGTAAAATCACCATCTTGATTCCAATCTATCCAAACTGTAAAATGTTCTTCATGATGTGCCCAACTAAAACCTGGAGTTAAAGAAATGGGGTAACGCTCGCCTTGATTAATCGTTGCCGATTGACTTAGAAAATCACTGTATCCGTCTTTTTCAGAAGTATTATCAATGCCATTAAATTGTACAGTAGCTATGTATTCTTGCCAAGGCTGGTTGCCTTTTGCTTCACAATAACCCGTCGTAGTTGGTGGATTAATGATTGTATCCTCTTCTACCTCAAAAAAGTGACTGACCGTTGTAGCTGCATTATACTGCGCATTTCCAGCTTGACTGGCTTGTATAAAAACGGTTCCCGTTTCTCCATTTAAAGTGACCGTATTTCCTGATAAAGTAGCTGGACCAGAAATAATGGATAAGGCTACTGGTAAACTAGAACTTGCGCTAACATTCACCTCAAAAGGGGTAGCTGTTGTAGTTTTATCTGCTATTGTTGGAAAATTAATGACTTGATTTAAAGGAGTATTCGTCGAATCTCCATCGGAGACAAAAATGGCAGTAATACTAATGTCTCCAGCTAAATTAATCGTTGTATTCGTAGCGATTGAATTTACATTGGCGGACCAACCCATAAATTTAAATCCATCATTGGCAATTGCTTCCATTGGTATGTCTACGCCTTCAAAATAGACGCCTATCCAAGGCGTACCGTTTGGATTAGTCGTCACCGTATTAATTTTGATACGTCCTCCATTTGCTGGCAGTGTATTTAATGCTACTCTAGCAGTTCCTTCCACCTCTGGGATACTTTCGACAAAATGACCTCGAACTGCTTCTGTTCTACCTTCCGCAAATTGTCTCAGTATATCTATGTCTTGATTCCACGTCCAAACGTTTTGCCATTTTTGATTATGTTGACCAATTTCTGGCTGATACCTTGCTTGGAAGGTATTGATTTTATCTAATAGTCTATTTTTAGGAAATAATACATTTAATTGGTCTGCCATTCGGTTGATAAATCGGGTCTTCCAAACGGGATTTTCCATTAAGCGATTAAATAAAATGGTTGCCCAATCTGGATTTGGAAAGAAGAAGGTAGGATTCAGTATCCTATCCAAAGAATTGACATTTGGATTACCTGTATTGAAATTCTCGGTATCTAATTCCAAAAAACCAAATCCATAATCTAAATCTTTGGTCATCCAGCGCCATTTTCCATCGGAGCTACGTTCTCGCCAACGTAAGTAATTATTCCCTGGCCAATCTGTATTATCCAAAAAGACATTATGGATGATATAATCCATATAATTATCTAAATCTGCCAAATTTGCCAACTCATTTAAGCCTGCATCATCTATAAAGGTTTTCGCTCTTAATAAACTATCTAGGTTATTCCATGCTTCAAAATCGCCTTCTTTTGCCTCCTCTAAATTTTCTAGTAAATCAATTTCATCATCTTTTAAACCATATCTATTCCTAATATACCGCTTGTCCGAACGCTCTCTTAAATTATAAATCCCCCAATATGCCCCATTTAAATAAGCAATTGCAGGTCGATAAGCTTGGTCGTCTAAATTCGGCGCTTCTATCTCTACTTCTAAATCGCTTAAATTGGCTACTAAATCACTCTCTAAAGCATCTCTAAATAAGGTATACTCCCAATCTTGTCCTGAATTCCTTAAGGTTAAACTTCTATATTCGTCTAAGTCTTCATTAGGAAAAACAGCGTAATCTATCGTAGCACTACCTAGGCTACCTTTAGCTTTCATTGCCAATGATTTTTGAGGTAAACTAGCACTTCCTGTCCCTTGGAGTTCTACTTCTACAACTTGGTTAAATCCTTGTGTACCGTCTGTTTCGTAAAACTCTACATTTAAAGGAACTTCTATATCTTCTTCAAAATTGGGGAATAATCCTTCTGCTTCCCCAAAGAATTTTTCTGGATTGCCTGAAAGTGCAACAACGGGGAAAGTATGATTTGTATTAACTAGATAGGTATTGGTAATAATTTCACTAGCTGTAGCACCTATTTTAAACCCTTTTGCCCGAATAACTTGAGAAGTATTGATAATGATAGGTTCATTATATAAAGAACTATTTTCGTCAGGGTCACTTCCATCAGTAGTATAATAAATAACCGCATTTTCAGTTACTGTTTCTATCGTTAATGATATTGGCGTATTATACAAACCACCAGCTTGTGAGGCCCTTGGTATTACAACTTCTTCAGGTGCTGGTTCACTATTAGCTGTGCCTGGTGTAGGCGCAGCAAATTTCACAAAAATGAAACTACCATTTGGAAATCTTCCCGCTGAAATATCTTGGCTTTGCTCGCCATAAGTTAAAGTATCTAGGGGGGGTCCATCTGTATCATAAATACCAATTTGTTCTCCTCCACCACCTAATTTTGGGCTCACATGCAAAACGCCTTGGTCTTCATCTCCATCAAACCAAAGGATTAAATAGCCCCCTGCTGGTATAGTGGTTAAAGTAGGATTAGTGGTAGGAATCTGCCATTGGTTAGGTTCGGACAGGTCATCCGTAACAAATTTCCCACCGATGTTAAAAGGAAGTATACCTGCATTATAGATTTCTACCCAATCGTCAGCCTCCCCATTCTCATCCGCAATAGTGGTCTCATTCGACGCCATAAATTCGTTGATAAAAATAGATTGACTGGTCAGTGTAGTAGTGTAGCATAAAAAAGTGAGGAAAAACCCCATTGCTTTTGCCAAATTCATAGTTTTGTTTTTACAGTATTCGTTAATCAAATCAGGATAATTTGACCAGTAAGCAGATATTTTGATAGTGGATTTTAGAGACAAACTTAAAGGTAAGGGGTGAATAAAGATTGGCATTAAATATATCTGTAGTTGTTCAGAGAATAAAAATACTTCTTTTTTGGGAAAAATGTCGCTTGAAGGGTAATAATTACGGGTTACTTGCCTTTTCCTTGATAAAATTATTGGTCAGGGAACTCTTTTAGTCGCAAAATGCCTTTGTATGGAGGTTGTTAAGTAATACAGTCTAATTACTATACTTATCACTTACAAAAATTCAGCGTGGTTGTAAAATACCACCATACTTTCACCAAAAAATAAAATTTGGCAAAAAAATTAAAATTAAGACAAAAAGATTTATTAGCGATTGGTTACCCTAAAGGAAAAGCTATTGGCATCGCCATCAATGTCGCTATTAAATATTGTAAAAAACAAACCAAAGAAGCAGTTTTAACGCAATTAAAAGCGGTAGTAGAGGCCCCTGAGCAATTTCAAGACGACCCTATTTTTGGTAAAATTACCGAAGAGTTAATAGAGATAGACGAAGCAATCAATGAAGAAATAGCCTTGACTCCCGAACCAAAAACCTATCAGGCTTACGGTTTACAACACATTGAGGCGGGTACGTTATTGCAAATGGATACCGCAATGCGCTTACCTGTGACCGTTAAAGGTGCTTTAATGCCCGATGCACATCAAGGCTATGGCTTACCAATTGGTGGTGTGTTAGCCACGAATAACGCCATTATTCCCTATGCTGTAGGCATGGATATTGGTTGTCGAATGTGTTTGACGGTTTACGATTTACCGCTTGCTTTTTTGAAAAAAGAAACTCGGCAATTAAAAGAGATTTTACAGGTAAACACTAAGTTTGGCAAAAGTGAATTTGCCAATCCGATGGATGATGCAGTATTAGAAAGACAAGAATTTAAAGACATTAAATTTCTACGGCCGCTGCAAGGAAAAGCCCGCAGGCAAATCGGTTCTTCTGGTTCAGGCAATCATTTTGTAGAATTTGGCGTCGTTGAAATTACAGAGATAGATAACGAATTTAATTTACCAACGGGTCAATATGTTGGCATTTTATCTCATTCTGGTTCTAGAGGTTTTGGGGCTTATATTGCTAGACATTATACGCAAATTGCCATGAATCAATGCTTTTTACCAAAAGTAGCCAAACATTTAGCTTGGTTGGACTTAGATTCTGAGGCTGGTATGGAATATTGGTTGGCAATGAATTTAGCAGGAGATTATGCCTCCGCTTGCCATGCCCATATTCATCATCGTTTGGGTAAAGCTTTGGGCGAACAACCTATTGCGACTATTGAAAATCATCATAATTTTGCTTGGAAGGAACACTTACCTGATGGGCAAGAAATAATCGTGCATCGAAAAGGGGCTACTCCAGCAGGAAAAGGTGTTTTAGGCATCATTCCTGGGTCGATGACTGCCCCTGCTTTTATCGTAAGAGGAAAAGGCGTAGCTATGGCGATTAATTCCGCTTCTCATGGTGCAGGTCGAAAAATGTCGAGAACCAAAGCAAAAAAATCTACCACTTATAATGAATTAAAAAAGCATTTGAAACAACATCAAGTGGAATTGATTGGCGGTGGTTTGGATGAAGCCCCTTTTGCCTATAAAGATATTCATCAAGTGATGGCTAGTCAGCAAAATTTAGTGGATGTTTTAGGGCAGTTTTATCCTAAGATTGTGCGGATGGATAGGTAGTCTAGTAGGCAGTAGACAATAAGCAGTTGGTTTCTCTCTTTGTTATTGCTAACGACAACGTCTCTTTAAAGACTATTCTAATTGAACAAAACAGCAGCTCTATTTTTATTTTAGTAAGTCAATCATCTATTTTCCTTTTTTAAAAACTAACATTTTTTATTTGGACGAGCGCAGCTTATTTTCACCATGGAGGAACAGAGTACACAGAGGGCATGGAGTTCTTTCACGAGTCTAGCTTAATTTGTTAAAATAAAGTTGCTAACTTAAATTTGTCGGAGTACTTAGTCGTAGATATATTGACAATAATTAAGGAAAAATCTTTATGCAAAATTTATTAAAATTTATAGGTTTGTTATTTCTATTTGGTTTATTCAATGGTGGTGTTTCTACTGTATCTGCTTCTAAAGCTATTAGTCATACCATTTTCGACAACTTGTTACAAAAACACGTGACACCAGCAGGTGCAGTTAATTACAAAGGATTTATTCAGGATAAGCAATTATTTGAGGAGTATTTAACCCTTTTACAAAATAATCATCCCGATAAAAAAAATTGGTCAAAAAATGAACAATTGGCTTATTGGATTAATGCTTATAATGCGTTTACGGTTAAAATAATCATAGATAATTATCCTACTAAAAGTATTAAGGATATTAAAAGTGGCATTCCTTTTATCAATAGTGTTTGGGACATTAAATTTATCAATATTGAAGGACAGGAATACGATTTAAATAATATTGAACATACCATTCTTAGAAAAGAATTTGATGAACCTCGTATTCATTTTGCTATCAATTGTGCTTCTTATTCTTGTCCTAAATTACATACTAGGGCTTTTACAGCAAAAGGATTGGAAGAACAGTTAGTCGAAAGAACTAGAGACTTCTTTGCAGACAAGCAGAAAAATAATATTATCAGTAAAGATAAAGTCGTTTTGTCCAGTATTATGAAATGGTATAGCACTGATTTCACTGATAAAGGTTTTTTTAGTTGGTTATTTGGTGGAAAAGAGCGGTCAGAAAATTTAATCAAATTTATCAACCCTTATGTAGATATAGCACTTAGTCCAAATGCTGAAATAGAATTCATGGATTATCGGTGGGATTTGAATGAGTAAAATGGTTGTATTATTTTATGGTTATATGGCTAAATGGGCTAAAAATATCGAATTAAGGATTATCCAGCACCGTAACAATATAACAGTTGGTAACTAATTCAAGTTGTGCTACCAGTTGTCCGCAACTTGAATTAACTAATAAAAAAGCAGGTGACTTTAAGAAAATCATCTGCTTTTTTAATTTATCATTTATGTCTGCATCATTTTAAATTTCGCTTTCAACCTCTGTCTCTTGATTGGCATAAACCGCTGTTTTTAGGATATGCTGATAATAAGCCTCGTATTTAGGTAATATTTCCTTTATATCAAATCGTTTGGCTTGTGCCAAGGCATTTTTACTAAATTGTGCCAACACCTTATCATCTTTTAATATACGGATGGCATTTTCAGCCATTTCATCTACATCACCTACATCACTTAGAAAACCCGTTTCTCCATGAATATTTACCTCTGGTAAACCACCAACATTAGACGAAATAACGGGTACTTCACAGGCCATTGCTTCTAAAGCTGCCAAACCAAAACTTTCATTTGCAGAAGGAATAATAAACAAGTCTGAAATCGCTAATAATTCTTCTACCGCATCTTGTTTACCTAAGAAACGAATCTCATGACAAAGCCCAATTTCTCGACATAATTCCTCTAAATTTTGCCGTTCTGGACCATCCCCAATCAATAATAATTTACTAGGAACTTCTTGGTAAACTCGCTTAAAAATTTCGATGACATCTGCTACTCTTTTTACCTTTCTGAAATTGGAAACATGGGTTAATATGCGTTCACCATCAGGGGCAATTAATTTCTTAAAATGGTCCTTATCTACTTTCTTAAAACGGTCAAAATCAATAAAATTATAAATGACTTCGATATTATTTTTTATATCAAAATGCTCTTTGGTTTGCTTACTCAAATATTCGGAAACGGCAGTTACTCCATCTGATTTATTGATGGAAAAAGCGACCACAGGGGCAAAGGTTCGATGTTTTCCAACTAAAGTAATGTCTGTTCCATGCAAGGTTGTCACCACAGGTACATAACGTCCTTCTGATAACAAAATTTTCTTCGCCATATAAGCTACTGCCGCATGCGGAATAGCATAATGAACATGCAATAAATCTAGATTTTCATACTTGACTACATCTACCATTTTACTCGCTAACGCAGTATCATAAGGAGGGTATTCAAATAATGGATAGTCTGCTTCGGCAACTTCATGAAAGTATACATTTTCATGAAAAGGGGATAGTCTAACAGGTCGTTTATAAGTAATAAAGTGTATCTGGTGTCCTCTTCTAGCTAAACCTAGTCCAACTTCTGTAGCCACTACGCCACTTCCACCATAAGTTGGATAACAAACAATACCTATTTTCATAGATTTAAATAGTTGGTTATTTCTGATTAAATAGAATCTTTTATACTGTTAACTATATAAAGTCGAGAAATGTTTGGAAAGGGTGCTTTTTAACACGGGCTAAATGTAAAGATTTTTGAAATCTTTACATTTAGCAAACTGCTATTGATAGGGATGTTTCTGGAAAATTATCCAAAAGCGAAATTAATTATTGCTGCTTATTTTTAATGAACGGATAAAAATTATCTATCATATTTTTTAGACCAGTCAAAAATAAATTATAGCTAATTCCGTCCAACTACTTATGTTTTTAGTGAGGTACCATATCATTGACAGATAGCAGATGTCCCATTTTATCTTTCTTCGTTTTTAAATAGCCATAATTCTCTTTTTTTGCAGGAATATGTAAGGCAACTCTTTTCCTAATATGGATTTCAGAAGTTGCTATGGCTTCTACTTTTAGTGGATTATTGGTTAATAAATCAATTGTTTTAATTCCTAAATCTTTTAGAATTTCTATTGCCACATCATATTCTCTGGAGTCAACCTCTAATCCTAAGTGGGTATTCGCATCAATCGTATTCAACCCTGTATCTTGCAATTGATAGGCTTTCAACTTATTTATAATTCCGATGCCTCGTCCTTCTTGGCGAAGGTAAACAACAACACCTCCTTCTTTAGCAGCTAACTTTAGCGCTTTATCTAATTGTTCACCGCAATCACATCTCTTTGAGCCAAATAAATCTCCTGTTACACATTCTGAGTGAATCCGCACTAAAACAGGCTTCTCTGGATTCATATTTTCGCTTACTAATGCAAAATGTGGCATTTTTTCTCGCTTACGGTCTGCATAAGCTATCATTTTGAATTGCCCGTAAGGCATTGGCATTCCTGCCTCTGATTGTCTTTTCATTATATTGTTTATTGATTTTTACTCTTTGATGAAGTCCATGAATGTTTTAATTTTTTAATCTTTTTCAAAGAAAAAAAACAACTTTTCACAGTCTACTTACTTTTCAGCAAAATTTTCTCAGAGTATTTCAATTTTTAATGCCTTTGTTAGTAAATAACTAGTAAAGAATAACTTAGCCAAGTTACCATTATTTTTTACTAATTATTTATAGATACAAAAAAATTGGCTGGTTTATTTATATCTTTTCTACTCAGGCGATAAAGTCATGTTTACAACATCAAGAAGGTAGAAAGGGTTTAAAAAAAATGTCCAAAGCGGACAAAAGCGACTAATATTTATTGAAAAAATTGACAGCCAGTAGCAAAACTGCAATTCCTAAATCTAAAAAATAGCGATTACGACACATTTCGGATACATTTGTTAAGGTATAGGAGAAGTGCTCAATGCGAACTTATTTCACAATAAATTCATCCCCCTGTTGAGCACTTTCCTCTACTACATGAGTAACGAAAGAAAACAGGAAGTATCTATTGTACTTCTTGAAAATAAAGTCGCTTTGCAAAATGAACACCGTTTATCAATTTATGGTAGATTTTACGCTGCCCAAGAATCTCTCCATTGAATTCAAAGACTTGATTCCTTACCAAAAAATGGTGGTTGAACGTTTCTTCGATGAAGGCAAATTAAGTACCTACGCTCAATCCTTTGAAACGTCTAAACTTTGGGCCATTTTTAATGCTAAATCTGAAATGGAAGTGCTGAATATGTTAGCGGATATGCCACTAACCTCTTTTATGGAAGTAAATGTGAATATGCTTTCTGCTTTTAGTACTGCTGACAATTATTTGCCTCAATTTTCAATGAATTAGTAAAACATCAATCTACCAGTCATTGGTCTTATGTTACTAAGTGCCTAGTCTCATCTGACCAATGCCTACTAATAATCCCCATTAACATCTAGTAATCTCTTCTTTATCTTTTAATTACTTGATACCTTTCGATTTCTACCCTATTCGCTCTTATCACTAACACATATCTACCATTTTTCAATTCACTTAAATCTAATGATTTAAGGTAATTTTTCGGTGCTTGATTACTTAAATAATTACTAAATACTTCTCTTCTATTCGTATCAAATATCTGATATCGAACATTTGACGGTTTAGCTAATTGATACTTTATTTGTAAACGATTATTTTTATCCGTCATTATTTTCTTGATACCAGTCGGTCCTTGATTGACACCTCCTCCACTCAATTTAGGCATTGGTGGGTGATATAAACCAATTTTCCCCGCATTATTAACATATTTAATTCGATAACGAATATATTTTGCTTGTGCCGTAATACCTGAACCACTATCTACAAACTTGTAGGTATGATTGCCCACTTCATTTTGTGCCTGTCCTCCCATTTTACCAATCGTGGCATAATTTTCACCTCCAAAAGAACGCTGCACTTCAAATTTACTATGTGGTCGTTCATTCTTCACCTGCCAAGTCACTAAAATATCTTGGTCTTTAGGGCCTGCTTGAAAATCAGCAATTTCCATTGGTGCAGCTCCTCTAGTAGCCAATGCGGCGCCATTACTATGGCCTGCAATAGCTCGATTATTGAGTAGCCTGTTTTCTATAGTCAATACTGGTCCAGTCGGCGGTTCCCAGATAGTCAAACCTAAAGGGGGGATAAAAACATTAAATGGATCTACAGAACCGACTGCATCGGCACCATCTGTTTGAATCGTCCTAACTTCTATTTTTTCTCTATCTACAAAAATCCATTTAAACTGATTGAAACTACCACTTGCTCTAGTCCAAGGTTTTGGGTCATCGTTCTTTCTTAAAGGAGCCCCCCAACAACCTTCTCCTACATAGACCGTCCCCAATTCATCATCTCTAATGAACCCCTCATGGCTTCCCGCCGCTCTAGATGGTTTAATTGGATAAGTTGTTTTAACAACATGGGCATCTGACTCTACCACTAATTGCACTTGATACTTATAAAATAGCGTCGCCCAATTCAATAACATTTCATTTTTCTCTGGTTTTCTTTTGGTATGTGGTCGAATGGTATGATGATATTGCGCCATTTTCCACTGGATATAATCATTTTGTTCTAAATCCTTCATCAGCCATGCTTGTTGCTTTCCACCCGATGGAATTAAAGAGTTTAAGGTATAAATCCGTAACATATCCGTTCCAAAAGTATGCGCATAGTACAAACCAATCGTTTGTACATCAAATAAATCAATTAAGGTTTTATTGGAATATTCATGATTCCCTCTAGCTACGACAATAGGCGTCAACCTTCTATCTTCGCTAATCGTATGCTGCCAATCATCAAACCAATCCAACCATTCCTTATCTACATCTGCCGACGTCATATCTCCACCAAATAAGACAAAATGAGGACGTAATTTTCCAACTATTTTATTCGCACTAATTCGAGCTTCTCGGTGATTCCGAGAATCCCCTCCTGCAATAATAGACAAGCGACTGTAAGGAGAAGCGGGTGCTGTTTGAAAAGAATGTGTAGCGGTACTACCTTGGCTATCTTTTATTTTAAAAAAATAAGTTGTCCCTGGTCGCAAACCTTTTAAACGAACAAAATGATTATTCATTCCCTTAATAACAATTACCCTATCTGGCGTTTGAGTAGTGGCAGCAGTCATATCTCCGCCTCTATTTTTAGCCGTATAATAGAGTATAGGATTAGTTCCAGCTGTCTGGTCCCAACCAATCACCATTGTTGTCGTAGGGTCATCTCGCCACATACAACGCAAACGCTCTACTTTTCCAAAAATGGTATTTTGAAATATAAAGAAAAAAAGAAAGGCTATAATTAGTTGTTCAATCGTCTTATTCCGCATGCGCAGTCCTTAATATTAGAGCTTGTTGGAGATTTATCTTTAGGGCTAAAAAAGATGTACTCCCAACAAATTCTTATGTTTTAAATGATTATAAGGGACGAGGAAAAAAATAACCTACCAGCCTGACGGATTCTTTTTACTTTTAGCTTCGTTAAAATTTTCCAACGTAAAAGGACTATGCTGGAAAATTTTGCCTTGCTAAAAGAAAAAATAACCTCGTCATTTCTGGTACATTATTTATTGCCTCATCCCTAAATCGCTTATTGCAATCTATAATTCATTTATTTAAAAGCCAAAATTGATGCCATTCGCATTAAGGCTACCCACGTAAAGTTGGACACTTTGAAAATATTACATTAGTGATAACTACATCATTACATCATAAAAAATCGTAAAAGTATTGAAAATCAGATATTTAAGCTGATATAGCACTACGTCACTTTAATAAACTATAGATTTGTTATGTCCAATGTTAAACGGGTAGCCCGCATTAATTTAGAGCGAAAATATTATAATTATTAATAAAGTAAAAATCAAGCAGGAATTTAATGGGGTTCTTTCAAGTATTATGCTGATTTATTAAAAATAAAAAAACTATTAAATGGTGTACCTATGATTAATAGTAATACGTACTTTTTAGGGTAAATTATTGTAATTTTGTTGCTTATTTTTGAGAATACCCTAATTACGGTATATTTCATTTCTCAACTTTAACCACAAGCAAAACCATAACAACCATTAACTTTTTAAAATAAAAAAATAACATGGCAAAAGATAGCATAATCTCGAATCTAATTCAAAAAGAATTAGAACGTCAACGCCACGGAATCGAATTAATCGCTTCCGAAAACTTTACTAGTCAAGCAGTGATTGATGCAATGGGTACTTGTTTGACGAATAAATATGCAGAAGGCTACCCTGGCAAACGCTATTATGGTGGCTGCGAAGTAGTAGATGAAATTGAACAAATTGCGATTGACCGACTGAAAGAATTATTCGGTGCTGCTTATGCCAATGTACAACCTCACTCTGGTGCACAAGCAAATGCTGCCGTATTTTTAGCGGTTTTACAACCAGGAGATACGGTTTTAGGTTTTGATTTAGCACATGGTGGTCACTTATCTCATGGTTCCCCTGTTAACTTTTCTGGTAAAGTTTACAACCCAACCTTTTATGGCGTAGAAAAAGAGACGGGTATCATTGACATGGATAAAGTGGAAGCTAAAGCCATTCAAGAACAACCGAAATTAATTATCTGCGGTGCTTCTGCTTATTCTAGAGATTGGGATTATGCCAGATTTAGAGCGATTGCGGATAATGTTGGCGCTTTATTATTAGCGGATATTGCTCACCCTGCTGGTTTGATTGCAAGTGGTCACTTAAATGACCCAATGGAGCATTGTCATATTGTGACTTCTACAACTCATAAGACTTTGAGAGGACCAAGAGGTGGTTTGATTATGTTGGGTAAAAACTTTGAAAACCCTTGGGGTAGAAAAACAAGAAAAGGCAATCCAATTAAAATGTCTGCTATTATGAATAGCGCTGTTTTCCCAGGAATGCAAGGTGGTCCGTTAGAACATGTAATTGCCGCTAAAGCAATTGCCTTTGGCGAGGCTTTACAACCTGAATTTAAAGCCTACGGTACACAGGTAATTAAAAATGCACAAGCAATGGCGAATGCTTTTGTTAAAAAAGGATATAATTTAATTTCTGGAGGTACGGATAATCATTTGATGTTATTAGACCTTAGTAATAAAGGCGTTACTGGAAAATTAGCAGAAAACGCTTTGGTCAGAGCAGATATTACCATTAATAAAAACATGGTACCGTTTGATACTAAATCACCATTTGTCACCTCTGGTATTCGAGTCGGAACTGCGGCAATTACCACTAGAGGATTTGATGAATCGGATTGTGTAAAAGTAGTAGATTGGATTGATGCGGTTTTATCAGATGCAGAAAATGAAGGATTAATCGGTGATGTCAAAAAACAAGTCAATACTTTTATGCAAAATTTCCCAATGTATCAACCAGAAGGAGATTTTTTAAGAATGGATAGTTTAGTTTAAAATTATTCTTTCACTTCAGAAAATCCCGAGTAGTTGATTTCAATTATTCGGGATTTTTGGTTTTTACAGGTTTATAAGGTAACCCTAATCCTTTTTTCACGAATAGAAGAATAGTTTTTTGAAAATAATATGGTCAATCCTCCGTTACATAATAGTAAATCTGCTACATGTACTACCAATGACTAATGACTTTTATAATATGAAAAATATAATCCTAACGACTTTATTCGCTTTAATTACTTTTACAACTTTTGCACAAGAATTAAATGTGACGGTAAGAGTCAATGCACAGAAAGCACAATCTGACCCTCAAGTTTTTAAAAGTATGGAAAACTCCATACAAGAATTCATGAATAATCAAAAATGGACAGAGGATGAATTTGAACAAAGTGAACGCATTGAAGTCAATATGCAAGTCACTATTCTAGAAGAATTATCAACGACTTCCTTTGCCGCAGAATTACAGATTCAAGCCATTCGTCCAGTCTTTAATTCAGATTATCAAACTCCTTTAATTACACATCTGGATAAAGGAATAAGGTTCAATTTTGAAGCATATCAACCCATTGATTTTCAAGAAAATGCTTATACCGATAATTTATCGCATACGCTAGCTTTTTATGCCTATACCATTTTGGGCTTAGATTACGATTCTTTTTCTCCTTATGGCGGAGAAAAATATTTTCAAAAAGCACAGAATTTAATCAATGTTTTTCCTGCCAATCAATCCGCTTCTTTTCCAGGTTGGACTGCCCAAAGTGGAGGAAAACAAAGCCGTTATTGGTTAATGGAGAGTTTATTAAATCCTAGTGTTCGTCCATTTCGTGAAGCTATGTATACTTATCATAGACAAGCTTTAGATTTGATGTACGATGATGTGGAAACAGGAAAGGCAGTTATGATGCAAGTCTTAGAAACCGTCGGACAAGTCAATAATAAATATTTGAATGCGATGATTATGAAAGTCTTTGCCAATACTAAGGGCAGCGAAATAATTGATATTTTTAAGATTGCTCCTAGACAACAGAAAACCCGTATTTATGCGATTATGTCTAAAGTAGACCCTGCGAACTCATCTAAGTATCGAGGGATTGGTATTTAAGGGACCGATAATTGTTGAATGTTGAGTACAACGAAATCCCGATTTTTATCGGGAATAAATGATGAATTCAACATGATAAATCTTAAAATACGACAGTAGACCGTCAGCAGTGGCAGTAGGCAGTAAAGTCTTGATTTTCAATACTAAGCTACTCGTCCAAGATTGGGCATTTTCGACAACAGCGAATCTATATTCGCTGCTCCAAGCATCGAAAAATATAGATTTTCCCTTGTCTGTCCTAAACTTGAGTGTCCAACTTTAGACGAGTAGCCTTGCCCAAACATAGTTATTTGAACAGTCTCAAAAATACTAAAACAAATATATTTTAAAGTGCTTCTAATCTTTATGGATTAGAAGCGTTTTTTAATAACTATTCCATTTCAATTTTCTGCCCTTTCATATAAATAATATAATCCATAATCTTATCTAAATCCGTTTCTTTTAAATCCACTACTGGCGACATTTTACTATTATACCGATACCCATAAGGATTTTTGACAAAAGCTTTAATATCTGCTATTTGCCAATATTCGGTGATATTCTTAGGGACATTCATTTCTGGTCCCATCACTCCACCCACCATATTCATAGCATGGCATTTCATACACTTTTCCTTGTATAATTCAAACCCTGCCACTTTCTGTTCATCCAATGGGAAAGCTGCTTTATAAGCCGCCTCACTTGTTTTAAATTGCAAATATTTTAAGCCATAAGGCCAAGTATAGCCCTTATCTCCTTGAGAATAATTGGTCCATATTAAATAAAAAGGATTCCATTTGCCTTGTAAAGTATCCATCCAGTTTTTATCTGCTAGTGCCTCTAAATCTCGTATGGCGAGATAAGGTTCATTTTGCAGGACTTTACTCAAAGCCATACTAGGATTATAACCATCTTTACATAAAAAAATGATTTCGGTGTTGGCGGTATCTAAATTAGAAGTAATGATTAATTTTTCTAAATAGGGCTTTAGCGGAATGGCTTCATATTTTTTAACTCGCTTAAAAACAGGGTCAAAAGATGCGATTACGACTTCGGTTGCTGCCAAAGCGCCTTCTTCTTTTGCATGGACTAAATTTACTTCTAATAATGGAACTGCTTCGTTACTTGCTGCTTCCTCCACCGTTTCTTCTTCAACAACTTCGGTATCCTCGTTTTTCTGTGGTTGGCAAGCGAACACCAGCATTGTGAATAGTAAAATAGCTAATTGGGGACGGAACATGATTATTTTTTTGTAACACAGCTCTCAGAGTTGTACCAATTTAGGGGTAATCCGAACGGTGTCAAGTCATTTTATACTACTATACATTTTTAGAAGTCAGAAGTCAGACCGTCAATTTCATTGACTGTCAGAAGTCAGATATTTTTTATATAAAATACTGACTATCAACTATTTACACGGTTTTAATCTGACTTCTGACAGAAAAATGTAATTTTTCGGTCTGACTTCTGACCTCTTTTGTATAGTAGTCTAAAGTCATTTTGTAGTCACAGCTTAGAGAACTGTGTTACTGAGCATTATGAAAACGCTTGCCTTTATTTGCCATATCTACTAACAATTTGGCAGGTTTAAATTTCTCTCCATTTTTACTAGCTAAATCGTTCATAGTCGCAACTACTTTATCTATACCCAATTGGTCCATATATCGGAAAGGGCCACCTGTAAAAGGTAAAAAGCCCGTACCGAAAACTGCGCCTAAATCACCATCGACTGGATTAGCAATAATGCCTTCTTCTAAACATAGAACCGCTTCGTTAAACATCAAATATAAACAGCGATTTTGAATGGTTTCCATATCCATTGATGTACCACCTTTGCCTTTAAAAAATTGGTACGCTGAAGTATCAGGCCCTTGCTTTTTGCCTTTTTCGTCGTATTTATAAAAACCTTTGCCATTCTTTCGACCTAATCTTCCTGCTTCAAACATTTTTATCACACTATCACTAATTTCAAAGCCTTTTCTATTAGCCACTATTTTTCGACTACTATCCACAACGTGTGCTGCTATATCTAAACCAACTTGGTCAAATAAAGTAATCGGACCTACAGGAAAACCCTTCTTTTTCATGGCTTTGTCTATCGCTTCTATCACCACACCTTCATCCAAGAGCAATAAACTTTCGTTCATATATGGACCTAAAATTCGGTTGACATAAAACCCTGGGCTGTCTTTGACAACGATACAAGTTTTGCCCTGCTTTAAGCCAAATTCATAACAAGAAGCAATGACCGAATCGGCTGTTTTATCCGTTTTAACAATTTCTAATAAAGGCATTTTAGGTACGGGAGAAAAATAATGCATCCCAATCACCATTTCTGGTTTCGTCGCATGACTAGCCATTTCTGTGACCGATAAAGAAGAGGTATTCGTCGCTATAATTACATCGGCTTTACAATGCTTTTCAATATCCGCAATAATCCGTTTTTTCAAATCCATTCTTTCCAATACTGCCTCAATCACAATGTCAGCATTATCAAAATCATTATACGTCAATTGTCCGCTTACGCTACCAATAATTTCTTCGGCTTGTGCTTTGGTAATAGATTTTCGTCTTAGCTTTTTGGATAAACCTTTCCAAATTTCTTTTTTAGTCGCCGTAATGCCGTCTGGTTTAATATCTTTTAAGAGCACATCTATGCCCTTATTGACGGAAATTTCTGTGATACCAGCCCCCATAAATCCTGCACCAATCATACCTAGAGTATTCAAAGACGTCGCCTTTTCTTTTCCATAAGGATTCTTTTTATTATCTGTGGAAGCAAAGAAAATAGAGCGTAAGGCGTTACTTTCTGGTGTCAATAATAATTTTTCAAACAATTCTAATTCCTTTTCATAGCCCGCTTTCATGCCTTTTTTAATCCCTGTTTCCACACAATCTAAAATCGCAGGAATCGCAGGATAATTGCCTTGGGATTGCTTTAAAGCCAACTTTCTCGCTTGCTTGAATAAAATGGAACGCCCAATGGGATTGCCTTCTAATAATTTTTCCGCAAAGGATAATTTCGATTTTCTTTTAATCGGTGTTTTTAGTAAGCGTTTTGCCAACATCGTCGCCGCTTGATGCAATTTCCCTGGTGCAGTTAATTCATCTACTAAACCCATTTTTTTGGCAGGAACGGCATAAATATTCTTTCCTGTTAGCATCATATCCAAAGCTTTTTGAATACCTACTAATCGGGGCAATCGCTGCGTACCACCTCCACCAGGAAGAATTCCTACCTTTACTTCGGGTAAACCAAATTTAGTATTTGGATGGTTTGTTGCGATTCGAGCGTGGCAGGCTAAGGAAAGTTCTGTCCCTAAACCAAATGCTGTTCCATTCACCGCTGAGATGTATAACTTTTTGCTACCCTCAATTTTATCCAAAGTATCATGCCCTGCTTTTTGAATCGGTCGGAAATCGCCTGGTTTTTCTATCGCAAAAGACTTTATATCCGCCCCTGCCATAAAATCTTTTTTACCACTAATAAAAATGACCGCCTTCACCTCTTTATCATTTTCCATCTGCTCGAATATCTGCCCAAAAATATCAATGACACTTGGAGAAACGACATTCATTTTCTCTTTTTTATTGTCTAGCCAAAGGGTGGCGATACCATCTTTTTTTTCTATTGTTAGAAAATCTTTAATTTCCATAATTAAATTGTTTTAGACAGTTTTCAATGTCTAATTTAGAAATTTCAATTTTCAATGTAAAGCTCATTTGAAAATTGAACATTGAAAATTTTAAATTGAAAATTACCTACGCCTCATACCGCTTCAAAATCATCGCATGCCCATGTGCGCCTGCCGCACATGCTGCTAAAATGCCATACTTCCCACCTTCTTTCTGCAAACGCTTAGCGGTAGTCGTCATAATTCGTCCACCCGTTGCGCCAAAAGGATGCCCAATAGAAAGCGAACCGCCCCACAAATTAAACTTCTCCATAGCTACTTCGCCAACTGCTTTGTCTCTACCTAAATTTTGTTGGGCAAATTCATCAGAAGCTAAAGCTTTTAGATTGGTTAAAATCTGTCCTGCAAACGCTTCATGGAATTCTATGACATCCATATCACTTAATTCCAGACCTGCTTTTTTCAATACTTTAGAAACGGCATAAGCTGGACCTAATAATAATTCATCTTCTAATCGTTGGCCTGTAAAAGCGAAAGCAACTACTTCTGCTTTTGGGATTAACCCTAATTCTTTGGCTTTCTCTTCTGACATTAATAAAGTAGCTGATGCACCATCGGTTAAAAAAGAGGAATTGGCAGCAGTTAAAGTACCAAATTTTTTATCAAAAGCAGGTCTTAATCTCGCCACTTTTTCTATAGTCGAATTTCCTCGAACGCCGTTGTCTCTACTAATTGACTCAAATTTTGGTGGCAACGTTACTGCTACCATTTCTGCGGGTAAAAGTCCTTCCTCATGTGCTTTGGCAGCCAATTGATGGGAGCGTACTGCAAATTCATCTTGTGCTTCCCTAGTTATCCCAAAACTAGCTGCCATAATATCACAATCTTGCCCCATTACTCGGTCGGTCGTGTATTCTGCTACTTGCGGACGTTCGGGCGCAAAATCAGATGGCCGTAAAGAAAAGACAAATTTTAAATTGTCCATCATCGTTTTAATCCGCTGTGCCTTGAACAATTTCTTCCGCATCTTGCGAGGAAACTGAATGGGTGTATCTGAAGTATGGTCAATCCCACCAGCAATGACTACATCAGACTGTCCCGTCATAATCTCTAAGCAACCATCCGCAATCGCTCTATTGGCAGAGATGCAGGCTTGTGAAACGGTATGACAAGGCGTGGTATTCGGAATGCCTGCGGTTAACGCTGCTTCTCTTGCCACATTAGGTGTTTTGATATTGGCAATGACACAACCCATCGCCACTGAATCTACTATTTTAGGGTCGATACCAGTTTTAACCAATAAACCTTTAATGGCAAATTGTCCTAATTGGTAAGACATTAAATCCATATAATCGGTGCCAGACCGTAAGAAAGGTGTTCGGCATCCATCTATTAAAACGACTGTTTTCATGCTTCTTTTTTATCACATAGTCAAATAGCTTTACACATAGTGAACCTAGTTTTTTTAAGAAAAGTAACTTTTATGGCTTAAATATAGAAAATCTAAAGGGATAGCAAAAAGAAAACCCTA
>JBGCFJ010000239.1:0-4176 GCA_045106885.1 Saprospiraceae bacterium | reverse complement strand
TTAAAGAATTGGAAGTAGCAAAAAAAGAAATGATAGAAAATGCTCCGGAAGACTTACGACAATTACTTGAAAAACAAGTGCTTATCGAGTCGGAATACGAGACGAAGAATACTTGCTATGCTAGTGTTGACGATGTATGTTGCAAACGGCAAAAGAAATATAGGAAAGAGCATTCCGCTGAAAAAGGAACAAAAGCCCCCTTAAAACGAGTATACAATTCAGTTATTCGAGTACAATTAGCTGGTCATGAGGACTATACTTTAGTTCACAATACAATGGGAGGTGTCCTAATGTTATTAATGGCTTTTCTTTTAAATAATAAATTACTAAAACACAATTGGTTATTTTTAGTAGATGGTCAAAGAAGCATGAAAAAGGCTATTCTTCATCAATTTGGTTGGCGGACTACTATACGCTTTATAATGGACTGGTATCATGTAATAAAAAATGTAGGGGGCAATTAAGTATGGCTTTAAAACATAAAGATTATAGTAAAGAAGTCTTGATGGAGCTTAAAAGAAGGCTTTGGTATGGGTTGCACGATGAAGCCATTCAATTATTAGAAGATATTGCTGATGATAAAATAAAAAATGAGCATAGATTATATGAACTAATAGAATATCTTAACCGCCATAGAACATCTTTGCCAAATTATGCTCTGCGTAAACAGTTGGGCTTACCAAATTCGAGTAACCCCGCAGAAAATGCTAACAATCAGTTAGTTGCTAAACGGCAAAAACATAACGGAATGAGCTGGACAGATAAAGGTTCTCAAGGTTTAGCTAAGTTAATTTCCCTAAATCTCAATAAAGAACGTCACTTATGGTTAACTGCTAGCAAATTTGACTTCCGTTTTCGAAAAAAAGCCGCTTAATTTAATTGTACAGGTCGAATTTATTAGCAAAAGCGAAGGCTATTACGAATAATTTTCCCCCACGGATTTGCGTAGATGGTTTTTTGTGTTTCCTCTAACAAATTAAACTATATTCGTCAAAAGAACTCCGTGTACTCTGTTCCTCTGTGGTAAAAATAAGCTGCACTCGTCTAAGTAAAAGTTGTTCGTTTATTTTTGTCATACTACTTAATAGCATCAAGAGTATACTCTAAACCTTTATACCTTTACACCCTTAAACCTTTATACCTTTAAACCTTTATACCTTTAAACCCTTATACCCTTTTTCCAATGTCCAATATCTCTGCGGTCATTATTACTAAAAACGAAGCAACTAATATTGCTCGTTGTTTGCAGTCGCTCCAAGCAGTGGTTACTGAAATATTGGTGGTTGACGCTTTTAGTACGGATGAGACGGTAGAAATAGCGCAAGCATTAGGCGCAAAAGTCGTACAAACTAAATGGGTAGGCTATAGCCAAAATAAAAATTATGGCAATCAATTAGCCAAGCATGATTGGATATTATCTATTGATGCAGATGAAGTTTTAGCCCCCGAATTAATCCACAGTATTCGAACTTTAAAATTAGATAAAAATCATATTTATAGCATTAATCGCTTAAATAATTATTGTGGTCAATGGATAAAATATTGTAGCTGGCATCCTGATTGGAATAATCGGTTGTTTCATAGAAAAGGAGCTAAATGGGAAGGTAATTTTGTCCACGAAAAATTAGCCTTTTCCTCGACTATCAAAATTGTTCGTTTAGAAGGATTATTATGCCATTACTCTTACCAAAATTCCGCAGACCATTGGCAACGTATTGAACGATATGCTCAACTTTCTGCCCAGCAACTTTTCCAAGATGGTAAAAAAGCAACTTTTATAAAATTATGGTTAGCGCCCTTCGCTCGATTCATTAGAACTTATTTTATAAAGATGGGATTTTTAGATGGTAAGGCAGGTTGGACGATTAGTGTACGGACAGGATATTTAGTCAGAAGAAAGTACCAATTATTAAAAAAATTAGAAATGCCAACGAAAAGTTAATTCCCTTAATAGCTCCCCAAGCAAGTAGCATCCTACCTTTTTTCCTATTAATTTAGTGGTATCAAATGGCATTTCTTTAACCTTTGTCTCTTATATGAGTAGAGCTATTATCACATTTATTGTTCTTTCTTTACTTGGCTTGATTATTATTCAAGCGAACATGTTGCGTATTGGGCATACAACAGAAGCTGAAAAGTATGATGCAGAGGTGAGTGCTATTATGTATAATATTAGTACTGACTTATTCGAAAATACCGAATTAAGTAAGAATATTGCGAAGTTGAGTCAAGAATCAGATATTGATAAAAGAACAATTTATAGTAATGATTCGCTTCCTTTTTATACGATTAAAGAAATTGATACCCTTTTTAAAGAACAACTCGCTGCCAGAGGCATTTCTGTAGATTATGCCTTTGCTTTAACCGACGAAAACAATCAACTTATTTTAAATAGCTCCAATTTTGACGCAAATCAGTTTAAATTTAATAGATATGCTCGTCCTTTAGGCTTGGTCAAAAGAATCTGTAATTGTGAAGTGCTCATTCATTTTTATCAAAAAAACCTGAATACTTACCTCTTCGGTCAGTTGGCTTATTTATTGATTCCTTCTTTTTTATTTTTATTAATGATTATTGCTGGTTTTAGCCTTTTGATTTATACGGTTAATAAACAAAAGCGATTATTAGTTATTAAAAATGATTTTATTAATAATCTAACGCATGAACTAAAGACACCTGTTTTTTCCATTTCTTTAATTGCCAAAGTTTTTAAAGAAAGCCTGAAAAATAATAAAACTGAAAAATTAGGAGAATACTTAAATTTATTAGAGAAAGAAAATACTAAATTAAAAGGGCATATTGATAAGGTGTTAGAATTGGCTTCTTTGGAAAATGGAAAATATAATTTACAAAAAGAACCTTGTGATTTTCATGATATTATCAATGATGCTATTGCTGGATTTTCCTTAAAAATAGAAACGCAGCAGGGTAAATTGAATAAAACTTTTCAAGCAGTTAGTACCCAATTTGCTTTGGATAAAACCCATTTTAAAAACGTGATTCAAAACCTGTTGGATAATGCCATTAAATATAGTAACGGTAAACCAGAAATTAGTATTTATACCAAAAGCGACCAGCAAAAATTATCTATTGCAGTAAGCGATAACGGTATGGGCATTGCCCCCGAACATCAAAAGCATCTATTCGATAAATTTTATCGAGTAACGACAGGAAATATTCATCACGTCAAAGGATTTGGATTAGGCCTCAGTTATGTCAAATACATTGTAGAAGCGCATGGTGGTTCTATTTCTGTGAATAGTAAAAAAAACGAAGGCGCTACTTTTTTGATGGAATTTCCACTGTAAGTTTCCAAGGTAATGAGATTGATGAGCGAATGAGCTAACCGTCTCATAACCTCACAAACCTCATAATCTCATAACCTTATAAACCTCACAAACATGACCGACCCAAAATTATTATTAGTAGAAGATGACAGTACGCTTGGCTACATTCTAAAAGAATATTTAGAGATGAAAAATTTTGCCGTTACTTGGGCTAAAAATGGTTTGGAAGGCTTAGCCAAGTTTAGGGAACAGCAAGTAGACTTATGTATTGTAGATGTAATGATGCCAGAAATGGATGGTTTTACAATGGCAGAGCGGATTAGACAACAGGGGAGTGATGTTCCTTTATTATTCTTAACGGCAAAATCTTTAAAAGTAGATGTTTTAAAAGGGTTTAGTTTGGGGGCAGATGATTATATTATCAAACCTGTGGAAGAAGAAGAATTAGTCGCTAGAATTAATGCGATTTTAAGAAGAGCAGAACATCCAAGTGAACAACAAGAAATATTTGAAGTAGGTGATTATGCTTTTGATAGTAAAAATCAAAAATTATCCTATGATGGTGAAGATAAATATTTAACCGAGCGAGAAGCACAATTACTTCGATTACTTTGTTTGAATAAAGGAAATTTATTATCTCGACAATATGTACTAAAAAATATTTGGGGAAAAAGTGATTATTTTAACCGAAGAAGTATGGACGTTTTTATTTCTAAATTGCGGAAGTATCTATCGAAGGATGAGCGCATTCAGATTACGAACGTACACGGAAGTGGCTTTATATTATCGGATAGTTAAAAATGCATGATCTCAATACCTTTTACCGTTTCTTCAAACCATCGAACAGGTTTTTGAATTTTATCACCAGTCTGAGTATCACATTTAAAGA
>JBGCFJ010000238.1:0-2894 GCA_045106885.1 Saprospiraceae bacterium | reverse complement strand
TTGTAAATTAAATTATTATCAAAATGAGAAAAGACCCCTGGGTATAGTTTCCTATTGCCCTTTGGATAATATTTTAGGGTAACTAAATCATACCAATTATCTTCAATTAGCCTAGTATTTGTTTTGTTAAATCTATAGGTTGTGTTGTTCTCAATGTGCCAATTTTTGTAGGATAAATCTAGATTAAACCCTCCTCCTAGGACTGCTTGACTGAATGTTCCCGAAATTCTTCTTCCTGAAAAATTCAAATCCATTTTATAGTTCAAAGTATCGGTTTGACTATGACTGTAAAATGGAATACTCACCAGAAATAGTCCTATGAGTAAAATGGTAAGCAGATAGTTGACTTTAAACATATAATTTACTTCGAAAGTGGTAGGCAGAATCAGGAGGGAAATCCCTAAAGGAATTTCCCAATCCAAACTATTTATTATTGATTCACTTCTTCAAGAAGTGCTTTAGCTGCTAATTTGCCGAATTCATTGGCAGCCAGCGGACTAGCGCCCGAAACCAAGTTTCTATCGACATGACAAGAATTAATGCGTTCAATGCTTAATTTTTATTAGATTTATTGCCTATTGAAGGCTCAAACGCCCAAAATAAGCAATAATTACCATTAATTTTATCCAATTTCACCCTGCTCTAATTATATGCTTCTTGAAAAAGTTATTAACAACAATCGTTTGTGTAAAAAAGGACTAAGAAATGTTGCCATAACTCAAAAAGAATGTATTAAATTTAAACGTATTTTTTATAAAAAGAAGGAAAGGAAAAGCGAATAAAAACTTTTAAGTAACGGTAAAACAATAATTCCGCCATTTAGACGGTCTCTTTTGCCCCCATTTTCGCCTAAAAAATCCTGCTATGCAAGGATTTTTTAGACAAAACTGGAATCAAAATAAACTCGTCAAATTTGACGGACTTATTATTTCATCGTTACTAAGCAGAAATTATTGAACGCAAACCATACCATCTAATAATTTTTCGTTAAATTAACCATTTAATAATAGGCTTTAAACTAAATAGAGCGTCAGATAAAAAAACTGATAAATGGTAGTCGAACGTGTCGGACACCTTTGGAGGTGTCCGACACGTGATTATCAATTTTCAACCTGACTATCTAAAATGGAGTTTGAGTATTGGTAATCAATGAGTTACTATTGTTTAAGTTTCATGATATAAATCAATTTATTTTTTCAAAACGAATTACATGTCAAAAATTACACTTGATTCTGTCAAACCAAAACTATCTTTTTGGCAGATTTGGAATATGAATTTCGGTTTTTTTGGGGTTCAATTTAGCTTTGGGTTGCAGCAAAGTAATATGAGTGCCATTTATAAATATTTGGGGGCAAGTGAACATGAATTACCGATTCTTTGGTTAGCAGGGCCTGTAACTGGTTTAATTATCCAGCCGATTATAGGCGCTATGAGTGATGGTACTTGGTCGCCAAGATTTGGTAGAAGAAAACCTTATTTTTTAGTAGGGGCTATCATGGCGAGTATTGCTTTAATTTTTATGCCTTTTTCCCAAACTATATGGATGGCAGCAGGCTTATTGTGGATATTAGATGCAGGAAATAACATTGCCTTAGAACCTTACCGAGCTTTCGTTTCTGATAAATTAGAAGAAGGACAACATTCCTTAGGCTTTTTGATGCAAAGTTTTTTTACAGGTTTAGGAAGTACCATCGCTAATTTCACGCCTGCTATTTTGATAACCTTGGGTATTTTTGCAGCTACAGACACCATGGAAAATGGTATTCCTGTCTCGACTTATTGGGCGTTTTTTATTGGCGCTTTTGCTTCTATTGCCAGCATACTATATACGGTATTAACCACCTCTGAATATCCACCCTCTGCCCAAGAACTCGCCAAAATGGAAGCGGAAAAGGCAAAAGGGAGTGTGGTCAGTCGTACTTATAATGATATTGTAGAGGCGCTTAGAGTAATGCCTACGACCATGAAACAATTGATACCCGTTAAATTTTTTACTTGGTATGCCATGTTTTGTTATTGGCAATATTTGACCTCTGCGCTTTCCCTTTCCTTGTTTGATACTTTAGACCAAGAGACTGCTGGCTTTAAACAAGCTCAAGTATTGACTGGGCAGATGAATGGGACTTATAATATTTTCTGTTTCCTTTTAGCTTTTGCTTTAGTTCCCTTAGCGATTAAGATTGGTGCCAAAGGCGTTCACTTTTTTAGCCTACTTTTTGGTGGTTTAAGTCTACTCGCTATTCCCTACTTAAATGTTACAGATGTCTTGTTTTCTATCGGAAGTATCCAGATTACTAGTATTTATTTATATACAGTTGGGCTAGGGGTTGCTTGGGCTTCCATATTAGCGATGCCTTACCAATTACTGGCAGGGTCTATCCCCAGAGATAAAACAGGTGTTTACATGGGGATTTTTAACTTATTTATTGTGATTCCTATGATTATTCAAATTTTCAGTATGCAATATTTTGTGTATGATTTATTGGGTAGTAATCCTGTTAATGTGATTCGATTAGCGGGTGTATTTTTAATTCTGGGGGGTGTTTTTACCTTATTTGTAAAGGAAGCGTAAACCAATGGATGACCTAATGCCATCCTTCCACCACAAATCGCTTGGCTAATAATCTTTTACCTTTATGCTTTAAAATAAGGTAGTTTTCAATTTTTAGTCTGACTTCTGACCTCTAAAAAACTGATAATTATCCGTTGGGAAATTAAATCCGTTGGGGATATACTTTTTTAAAGCCCAACGGATTAGGCAAAGTGGCAGAAATAATCAACCATTTATACCGCCTTTTTCCCTTCTAAGAAACTCAAAAAATGCGTCCATAATCCATTATGCAAGCATTTTTTGAATTCCTTAGAAGAAAAATTGACTGGTCTAACTGGCTAAT
>JBGCFJ010000237.1:0-3097 GCA_045106885.1 Saprospiraceae bacterium | reverse complement strand
ATAGGGGTATAGAGGTATAGGGGTGTAGGGGTGTAGGGGTGTAGAGGTCGAAGGGTGCAGAGGGAATAATAATAGAATGACAAGGCTGTTCTAATAACTGTGTTTAGGCAAAATTTAAGTATTGAAAATCAAGGCCTTACTGCTTACTGCCACTGCTGACTACCTACCTATCTTTTGACCTATCTCCCCATGTGCACTAAAAGCACAGAAATATCCGCTGGTGAAACCCCACTAATCCGACTAGCTTGACCAATCGTAGCAGGTTTAATCTTAGTTAATTTTTCTCTAGCTTCTGCGGATAAGGATACCAAACCGTGATAATTGGTACTTTCTGTTAATCGAACCGCTTCCAGTCGATTCATTTTTTCCACCATTTCCTGTTCTTTGCGAATATACCCTTCATATTTCATCGTCACTTCTGCTGTGTCTACATAAGATTTAGGATATTGGCCCAAAAACGTCTCTAATTCAGGAATGACGTTTCTCAATTCGTTCACATGGACATGCGGTCTAGTCAAAATACTATGTAATTTCATGCTTTGTTTTAACGGAGCAGACCCTTTTTCTTGTAAATAGCCATTGACTAAATCTGGCGAAATACTCGTCTTTCGGAAAAATTTATCAATCGCTTTTGTTGCCATTTTTTTCTCTTCCACTTTTTCCATTCTTTCGGCACTCCCTTTTACCCCCAGTTTTTGAGCTAATGGCGTCAAGCGAATATCAGAATTATCTTGTCTTAATAAAATACGATATTCCGCTCTAGAGGTAAACATTCTATAGGGTTCTTCGGTCCCTTTAGTAATTAAATCGTCAATTAATACCCCAATATAAGCTTCTGACCTTTTTAAAATAAATGCTTCTTCCTCATTAATTGCTAAATGGGCATTTAGGCCAGCCATCATTCCTTGACTAGCTGCCTCTTCGTAACCTGTTGTTCCATTGATTTGACCTGCAAAAAATAAATTTTTCACCAAGCGAGTTTCTAAAGAAGCACGCAACTGAGTAGGTTGGAAAAAATCATATTCTATTGCATAGCCTGGTCGGAACATTTTGGCATTTTCAAACCCTCTAATTTTCCGCATTGCCTTATACTGCACTTCTTCTGGTAAAGAAGAAGAAAAACCATTGACATAGATTTCGCAAGTATCCCAACCTTCTGGTTCGACAAATAATTGATGTCTATCTCGCTGAGAAAAACGGTCAATTTTATCTTCAATAGACGGGCAATAACGTGGACCTGTTCCTCGAATTGCGCCATTAAATAATGGTGAACGGTCAAAACCAGTTTTTAGAATATCGTGAACTTCTTTACTTGTATAGGTAATATGACAAGGATGCTGTTTTTCTAACTTCGGCGTATCTGTAAAAGAAAATTTAGATGGATTTTCATCACCAGGTTGTAATTCCATGGCGTCCCAATCTAAGGAACGTCCATCTACTCTTGCAGGCGTTCCCGTCTTCATTCGACCAGATTCAAAGCCTAGCTCCACCAATTGCTCTGTAATTCCTGTCGATGCCCGCTCCCCTGCTCTACCACCACCAAATTGCTTAGCACCGATATGAATCAATCCATTTAAGAATGTCCCATTGGTCAACACGACTGATTCACTTGGTATTTCTATGCCCATTCCTGTCCGAACACCTACCGCTCGACCATCTTTCACCACAATTCCAGTCACCATTTCTTGCCAAAAATCAATATTTGGATGTGCTTCCAACATATTTCGCCATTTTCTAGCAAATAAGCGGCGGTCACTTTGCGCACGAGGACTCCACATTGCTGGTCCTTTTGACAGGTTCAACATCCGAAATTGCATCATCGTGTGGTCCGTCACTATCCCAGAATATCCCCCCATTGCGTCAATCTCTCTGACAATTTGCCCTTTTGCTACTCCTCCCATTGCTGGGTTGCAAGACATTTGTGCTATCGTCTGCATATTCATCGTTGCCAGCATCACTTTCGACCCCATATTGGCGGCTGCTACAGCCGCTTCACAGCCTGCATGACCTGCGCCTACTACTATCACATCGTACTTTGGAAACATGGTTTGTAATTTTCAATTTTCAATTTATAATTTTCAATTTTCAATGTCACCTAGTTAGAAATTGAAAATGGTTGCAAAAATACGAATAAGTGAACAATAAAAAATGGGGAATAGTGCCTGTTTTAACACAATTTCCATCTATTAAAAATAATTTGTTAAAAAATGACGCTTATTTAACACCCAACAACATCCAAATAGCCATCACCAACATAATTGAATTCTCAATAAAAGTGGCTTTGGTCATCGGCAAGTTTAAAGCAGTCCCTAAACAAGCGCATTTAATTTGTTTTTTGCTTAACAACGTTTTGGTTACGCCAATCGTCGTAATTCCTAAAATGATTAATGTAGCAATTAAAGCGCCTTGAACCTGAAAGCGCAATAAAAAGCAAAGTCCTAAAGCTGTTTCTATAAAAGGATATATCCAAGCATAAGGAGGGAAAAGCTTCGCCAAAGGGTCATACATTTGAAAAGTCGCTGGAAAACCTTTTAAATCTAAGAGCTTAAAAAAGCTAAAAACGATATAAAATAAGCCCATAAAATCCAACATGAATGCGCCAATTTGGAAATTGGCTCGATTCATTAAAATCGCCCCTACCGTAATATAAAATAAAATCAGAAAGAGGGGTTTTAATTTAGCTAAATCAGAGGTGGATGTTTCTGCTATTGCCTCAGTTATTTTTTCCACATTCACAGCCGACTCCTTAGCAGTCACCGTATACTTTTCGGGTAAAAATTGCCGAATTGTTTCCGCTGTAATTGTTTTTTCAGCAATGATAGTCGCAGCTTTCTCTTCCAAACTAACGGTCGCTTTAGCTATACCAGGAATGGCGTTTAATTTTTTTTCTACACCGCTTCGGCAACCATTGCAAGTCATGCCTTCGATGTTATAGGTGATGGTCATAATTTTTTAGTTAGGGGCGAGGAAAATAATAACCTACCAGCCTGGCGGATTCTTTTTACTTTTAGCTGCGTTAAAATTATTCAACGTAGCAACGGCTATGCTGAATAATTTTGCCTTGCTAAAAGAAAAAATAACCTCGTCATTTCTGGTA
>JBGCFJ010000236.1:0-2345 GCA_045106885.1 Saprospiraceae bacterium | reverse complement strand
CCCAAAATTACATGGGCTGGAGAAATTAAGAAGTTGATATATTGCTCTTGTAAACCCGGATTTCTCACTCCTGTAGTAAAAGAAGTTCTGATATTATGATTGCGTTTTGCATCAGGTGAAAAAACAGCAGCTATTTGTGGGGTGAAATTGAGTTTGAAATTAGAATGGTAATTAGCTCGACCAACAAAAGATAAGCTTAATCGATTATCCAATAATTTTTTACCAACTTGCCCAAATAATCCAGCCTCTGAAAGCGGAATATTTCCTGCATATCCCATTGGATTGCCTGCTAAGCTATTTTCCGCTAAGCGATTATCGTTAAAAAAAGCACCTTTAGAATCTAGTCGGTACTTTCGGAAACTCGCACCAAATTGTAATTTCCAAGAAGGGTCAAAGAGTAAAGATTCCTCAAAATCATAAAAAGCCTCTGCTTGCCAAAAAGCACTATTTTCTGCCAATTTTGCGCCAATGACGCCATCTGGATTAAAAGTAGTCGGCGAAGAAATACTCAACTGTCTAGCAGCCTCCCATTCAGCCGAACCAACGGCTGCCATTCCTTCATCGGCATAAGCTCTAGCAGCTGCAATATTATTAGTGAAAATATCTTCTACTTCTCCTGCAAAAGCATCCACAAATCGTTGTTTCCAAGCCTCATTGGGTAATAATTGGGTTTGAATAGAGGCTGCTAGATAAGAGGCAGACCAAGTATTTCTAGCATTTTCTTGATTGTGATACCAGCGAACCGTTAAACCTTTGCCTTTTAGTTCTACTTTATGGTGTTCTAAATTAAAATTATAAAAGGGATAATTGGTGGTATGTCGTAGCACTAAATCTTGCACCGCATTTTTATACAAATAATCTATTCTCCAATCTGAATTGATTTTATAAGCTAGCCCAATATTAATCCGATGGTTAGAAACTTCTGGATTGAATAATTCGGATTCTGAATACCCTGTTCGATGGACATTATCTGCTTGCCAATGAATCGATTGTCCATTGCTAGTTACTAATGTTTCTCCATTTTCAATAGCTTGGGTAAATTCTTCTGCATCCATATCTCCATGAATCGTTACCGCATCATAATGGGCTTGGTTCGCATCGACCAAAGGTGGATTTTGATTGGCTCGAATAGTTGGGTCTATACTTCGGTCTCTTTGGGTGAAATCTTGCGCTACCCAATCTTTGGTTAACAGGGTTTCATAATCAATTTTAAAGGCAAATTTATCTCCATAAGCTTTTGCATACCTAACACTTAAATTATTATAAGGATTGACCCCTGAGGTAGAATGGCTGGTAATCCCTGTTTTTAAATACAAACTCAACCCTTGATGAATGAAAGGGTCTTTGGACCGCATCAACAGAATGCCATTAAAAGCATTGGCGCCATAAAGTGCGGAGGATGCGCCCGGAATAACTTCTACTGATTGCACATCCAAAATGGATACACCACCTGTATTGGAATAAACGCCAAAGCCTGGAGAGGTAACATCCATGCCATCTAAATGCATCAAAAAGCGTAAATTATTCATATTGGCAAAACCTCTAGTATTCATCACCGCCCCAGAAATAGACCCTTTGACGATTTGCACCCCTTTTAAATTAGACAAAGACTCAAACACCCCTTCGGCAGAACTAGATTGCAAAGCCAAAATATCCAATTTTTCTACGGTAACAGGAGCCTCCACAAATCGCTCTGAATGACGAGAGGCACCAACTACCACTTTGTCTAATAATAAGCCGCCAGAAGTCAACATAATGTTCAAGTCTTCCCAATTATCAGCCGTTACTCGAACAATTTTATCTTGATAGCCTGTATAGGAAATCGCTAAATCATAAGGCGGTTTTTGATTAGCTTTTAATTGAAAATTGCCATTGGCATCACTTGCGGTGCCTATATTCGTGCCTTTGATGACGATATTTGCCCCAATTAAGGTTTCTTTGGTGGTGGCATCACTAATTTTCCCAATACTCCATCGAGCTTTTTCTAAAGTAGCATAGTCAGATAAAGCACTTTTTAATTTATTCTTAGCATTACTTTTGCGCAGACTTAAATTTCCTTTTTGTTCTAATTTTTGGATTTCTTTCCAATGCTTTCGCAATTTTCGTACATCTTTTTCCCCTGCTTTTGATTTTTCATAAATCACATAAAATTGCTCGCCAAAAGATTCATAATGAAAGCGAGTGGGGGAGAGGAGTCGTTCAATGGCGGCATCTACTTCTTCCGTAGCATCAAATTCAAAATTTACCTGCACATCGTATAACTCAATTGGATTATAAGAAAAATGGATATGGTATTTTTCTGAGAATGTTTCTAGTAAAGTTAATAGCGGTTGTTCTTGTGCTAG
>JBGCFJ010000235.1:0-18116 GCA_045106885.1 Saprospiraceae bacterium | reverse complement strand
TCGAGTAATCTTTTTTGCGAAAAGACACTTGGAGGTCTTGAAGACGCTCCAAGGTCAGGTAGCAAAAACCTTGGAGTGTCTCTCAGACCTCCAAGTGTTTGAACTAATTAACCCGTCATTTCTTCCTTGACACTACACTAGTTCTATTTTGAAAATTGAAAATTTTAAATTGAAAATTGCTTATTCTAGTCTTGCAAAAAATTGGAAATCTAATCTAGTTTCTAAAAATTGAGGAGAAATATCTCGTAATCTTAACTCTACCCGAACATTAAATTCATCTCCATCTAAATATCGACCAATTTCGGGTAAGCTAGGAAATAAGGTAATGCTTCTTCCTGTATTTAATGGGATTTCATCTCGATAAAAAATTTCTATTCCGACGTTATCTTCTCTGGTAAATATTTCTACTACGACTTCCCCAACAAAAACAAAATCAACATTGGCAAAATTAAGCGATAGTTCCGCTTCTCTAGGCAAAATAGCGGTAATTTCATTCTCATTCGCCCCAGTTGTGCTTAAAAACGCAGCTTTATTAGTTGGAATGCCATTCAATTCAAAAACGTGCGTATCAAATACGCCCAAACCTGCAGGAATTTCAAAATCTCGTTGGTAGGTCATATTAAAACCTGGGCCATTATCTCTACAAGTCGAAAAGATAATTGGGAGCATCAGTACAAAAGCCAACTTTGCAAAAGAAAGCCACTTATTAGTTGAGATAGAGGTAGTAAAAGCCATTTTTATATTTTTTCAGATTGTAAAATTAACGATTTCGTAAAGACTGTAAGCATCAAATTCTAAATAAAATTTCTATCTTCGATACTTTCTTTATAAGTGCTCCATACTTCTCATTCAGCAATAACAAGAACAAACATGAATGCTAAACTATTTTTTTCCCTAAGTATCTTTTTATTAATCATCGCTTGTGCGGAACAAAAACCACTTATTCCGCTACCAGATGATGGTACTACCCTTTTTTATGACCAAGCCAAAAAACCCTTTTATCATAGTGTGGCTTCTGGTGACCCTTTAGCAACAAGTGTTATTATTTGGACAAGAGTTACCCCTGATAACATCAGCGAAGTTCCTGTAAAATGGGCTATCTCTATGAATTTAGCCATGGAAAACCCAGTGAAATCTGGTACTATAACGACTAATGCCACTAGAGATTATACGGTTAAAATAGATGTGAAAGGTTTAGCAGCAAATACGACTTATTATTATCAATTTGAAGCTTTATCAGGTAAATCCGTTATTGGGCGAACGAAAACTACTGGTGTTGATGACCAATCAGCCGTTAAGTTAGCAGTCGTAAGCTGTAGCAATTATGAAGCGGGCTATTATAATGCTTTCGCAAGAATTGCTGAAAAGGATGATTTGAGTGCTGTTGTACATTTAGGAGACTATATATACGAATACCAACCAGGTGGTTATGGCGACCCTTCTCTGGATAGAAAACACCTGCCCGCTAAAGAGATTATTTCTTTAAGCGATTATCGGACTCGATATGCGCAATATCGTTTAGATAAGGATTTTCAAAAAGTCCATCAAATGCATCCTTTCATTACTATCTGGGATGACCATGAGGTAGCGAATAATGTATATAAGGAAGGCGCACAAAATCATCAACCAGAAGATGGCGATTTTATGACTAGAAAAGAAGCCGCTAAACAAGCTTATTTTGAATGGTTACCAGTTAGAGATAATGCGGCTAAAGATATTTATAGAACCGTTAGATTTGGAAATACGGTAGATTTAATCATGCTAGATGAACGTTTAACTGGTCGAACTTATCCAGTCGATAGTGTGAGTCAATCCGAATTTGAAGCTGCGGATAGAACCATGTTAGGCGCAAAACAATTGGCTTGGTTTAAAAATGAATTAAAAACATCTGATGCGACTTGGAAGGTAATTGGGAATCAAGTTATTTTTTCGCCTTGCGATATTAGCGGTCTTGGTTTTGGTAGCCCTGTTAATCTAGATGCTTGGGATGGTTATCCTTATGAAAGAAGTCAAATTAGTCAATTCTTGAGCAATGAAAAAATTGAGAATGTGATTATTACAGCAGGAGATACCCACTCTTCTTGGGCTTTTGAAGTACCGTCGGATGATAAAAAAAGTACGATTGCTATAGAAATTGGAACGCCTAGTATTACTTCTTCTAACTCCGACGAACGAACACCTGTGGAGCAAGTATTACAAGCAGAAAAGTTTTTGAGTACTAAAAACCCACATTTAAAATATACGGATTTAAGAAACCATGGCTATGTGATTCTTAGTTTATCCCAAGCAGAAACCGTAGCTGAGTGGTACTATGTGGATAAATTGAATGCGCCTTCTGATAAGGAAGTATTGGGCAAGAAGTATGTTGTAAAAAATGGGGAGGCAGTGTTGCAATAGGCAGTGTTGCAGTGGGCAGTCTTGCAGTTTGAAGTATTACAGTGGGCAGTTTATCTGAGCAAATTGCCTACTGTAATACTGTCTACTGAAAGCTATAACTCCGTAATCCGAATATTTCGCCATTTCACTTTTATACCTCCACCATCGTGAATTTGTAAGGCAATTTGCCCCATCGCTGCCCCAATTTTAGCATCTTCCAAGGTAATCATTTCTTGCCCATTGACCCAAGTAGTTACCACGTCACCCATTGCTTTAATCCGCATGGTATTCCATTCCCCCATTTTCAAGGCTTTATCTTTTGCTGGGTCAGGTTTAATCAACCAACCTCTGCCATAAGATTCATAAATACCGCCTGTATTATGATTTGGTGGCGCTACTTCTGCTTGCCAACCAGTAATTTTTGTCCCTTCTATAGAACAACGAAAAAACACGCCACTATTTCCATTAGCTTCCTGTTGAAATTCTAAAGTCAAATCAAAGTTTTTAAAGGTTTTCTCCGTCCCTAAATAACCGTAGGCTTTGTCTGGTCCACTTTCACAAACTAAATTACCATCTGCTACATACCACTTTTCTGTACCATAAATTTCCCAACCAGATAAATCTTTACCATTGAATAAAGAGGAAGAGCCGTTTTTACCATCTTTTCCACTTATTCCATTTACACTACAACTCGTCAAATAAAACGCAAAAAAAGATAAAGCCAATAATCTTGAAAACATAATTTTATGATTTTATGAAAGGGAATGAATAATCAAAATATTAATTTGCCCTAAACTTAAAAAATTAATACCTATTATTTAAAAAAGAGACACTTTAAAAAATGTCTTAAAATGAAGAAAGAGTTTCCAGCACTCGAAGTACTGGAAACTCTTTCTAAAATAAGGATAAAAGTAAATAGTGGAGTAATTTATAAATAATTGACACGTAATTTTTATAGTCATCAACTATTTATAAATTGTATCAATAGGCAATTCTATTCCTTGTTAGATAATCAGAAAGAAAATTGATACCTAGAAAGAAGTGAGCAGTCAGACCGTTTATTACATAAACTGTCAGAAGTTAGATTGAATAAATGTAAATTTCTGACATTCAGTTGGTTGCCTATGTTTAATCTGACTTCTGACAGAAAATTTCAATTTTCGGTCTGACTTCTGACCTCTAAAAAATATCAGTTTATTAGTTGACGCTCTAGTATTAAAATTCACTAGTAAAATGAAAAACAATATCTGGAAAATTATCCTGCGCCATTTTCAAAGTCCAAGCAGATTCTGCTAGAAAGACATGATTTCCATCTTTATCCGTTGCCATATCTCTTTTTCGACGACTCAAAAATGCTCGAAGTTTCTCTTCATCTTCACATTCTATCCAACAAGCTTTATGCAAATTAACGGGTTCGTAAGCACAAGAAGCCCCATATTCATGTTCTAGTCGATATTGAATCACATCAAATTGCAGCGCTCCTACCGTCCCAATAACTTTTCTATTATTAAATTTTCTGTGGAATAATTGCGCCACTCCTTCGTCCATTAATTGCGTCAGTCCTTTTGCTAATTGCTTAGACTTTAAAGGGTTTTTATTGACGACATAACGGAATTGTTCAGGAGAAAAACTTGGGATTCCTTTAAAATGTAATTTTTCACCTTCCGTCAAGGAATCTCCAATTTTAAAATTACCAGAATCATACAAACCAATCACATCCCCGGGGTAAGCCGATTCTACAATAGATTTTTTGGCAGCCATAAAACTCGTCGGGTTAGAAAATTTCATTTTCCTTTCCTGTCGAACATGTAAATAATTGGTATTTCTGTGAAAAGTACCCGAACAAACCCGTAAGAAAGCAATTCTATCTCGGTGTTTTGGGTCCATGTTCGCGTGGATTTTAAAAACAAATCCAGAAAATTTATCCTCATTTGGGTCAATTTCTCTTTCTTCTGTGATTCTAGGCAAAGGTGTTGGTGCGATGTCTACAAAACAATCTAGTAATTCCTTAACACCAAAGTTATTAATAGCACTCCCAAAGAAAACAGGTGATAAAAGACCTTCTAAATAATCTTCTTTCTCAAATTCAGGATAAATTTCATCAATCATCCCTACCTCTTCTCGCAACTCATTAGCCGCCCTTTCGCCCACTTCTTTATCCAGTTCCTTACTATCCAAATCAGTAATTTCAAAAACATCTCCTGTCGTCTGCTTACCGTGTGGATTAAACAGCACCAATTTTCTTTCATATAAATTATAAACACCTTGAAAATCTCTTCCCATTCCTACAGGCCAACTCAACGGACGGACTAATAAACCCAATTTCGTTTCTAGTTCGTCTAATAAATCAAAACCGTCTAACCCTTCTCTATCCATCTTATTGATAAACACGATGATTGGCGTATCTCGCATTCGGCAAACTTTCACTAATTTTTCGGTTTGTGTTTCCACGCCTTTCGCTACATCAATCACCACTATTACACTATCCACTGCCGTTAAAGTTCGGAAAGTATCTTCTTGGAAATCTTGGTGACCAGGCGCATCTAGAATATTAATTTTTTTACCTCTATAATCGAAGGCCATTACAGAAGTAGCTACGGAGATACCTCTCTGACGCTCAATATCCATAAAATCCGAAGTTGCACTCTTTTTGATTTTATTAGATTTGACCGCTCCTGCAGTTTGGATTGCACCACCAAATAAAAGTAATTTTTCCGTTAAAGTTGTTTTACCAGCATCTGGGTGTGAGATGATACCAAAAGTTTTCCTACGTTCTATTTCTTCTTTGAAGCCCATTGAGTATAAGGTTATTTTTCTGAATGAATAAATGATGAAATAGATAAATGAGTAAATAGGAACAACTCAATTTGTCAGTTACTCATTTAAGTCATCTAAATAAATCCATTGATTCAGTGTATTTAAAGCGTGGGCAAAGTTAAGCTTTTACACAACGTACCACCTGTTTTAATAGATATTTTGTAAATGTTTAAAACGAAAAAGATAATTTCAGGTAATTAGTTTATAATGTTTAGGCTACTTTGAAGCTATAAAAGGCAAGATTTTATCATAGTTGATTTTCAAAAATTGAGACTTATTAATTTTAGGAACTATTTAAATAAATTCAATCTCTAAAAAGTTATAAAATGACGAATTTACTTACCTTTGTTTTTCAATTAAAAGCTTGCTAAAATAGCTTAGCAATAAGCCTACTTAGAGTCTGTCCGTAAACTTGTGCTTTGCGTGTCTAACGTAATCGCCAAATTTATTTGGCTGATTCAAAATATTGACTGTCCGTAATTTATGAACCTACCAAATAAATTTGGTGGTTACGAACGGAACAAAATCGACTTTACGGACAGACTCTACTTAGGCTGGAAGGCTAAGTTACTTTAGAAGAAAATAATCAATGATTTTGTTATGATTAAGTATTATAATGTTAATGGAGCAATTGTACCGACAGAAGAAGCGGTCATTAATGTAAAAGATTTAGGTTTTTTAAGAGGCTATAGCGTCTTTGATTTTTTTAGAATCTACAAAGGCAAACCTGTTTTTATTGAAGACCATTTGGATAGACTAGAATATTCTTCTAGAAAATTGGGTTTACCTTTACCATATTCAAGAGCAGAAATAGTAGAAAAAGTAGTTGCTTTAGCAAAAGCCAATCAACTAGAATTTGGCGGTATCAAAATAATCTTGACTGGTGGATATTCTTTAAATGGCTTTTTACCAACAACGCCTAATTTTGTGATGGTCGCTAGTGCCTTACCAACTTACCCAGAATCTTACTACACAAAGGGCGTAAAATTGATGGCCTACGAATATACCAGAGAAACGCCTTATACAAAAACGACAAATTATTTAAAACCCATTAGTCTTCAACAAGAAATTGAAGAAGCCGAGGCGTTTGATATTTTGTACCACGATGGGAAGTTCATTTCAGAATCTGCCCGCTCCAATTTTTTCATTGTTGATGAAGCAGGCACTATCATTACACCCGATAGAGATGCTTTACGAGGAATCACTCGTAAACACGTTTTAGCCATTGCTCAAAAACATTTCAAGGTAGAGATTCGACCTGTTTCCATTGAAGAAGCTAGAGCGGCCAAAGAAGCTTTTATGACTAGCTCTACTAAAAAGGTAATGCCTGTCCGACAAGTAGATTTTTGGAGAATTAATAAAGGAATTATAGGAGAGACCACTAAGCAAATCATGACATTGTTTAATCAACATGTGGAAGATTATGTGGCGGAGGCTGTTTAATTGTTATAGTTCTCTTTGACAAACCTAAGCGCTTGTTGAAGATTTTTTTAGAAAAAAAGGTTTCTAACAAGCGCTAATTCATAGTGATACAAAGGCGTTTGCAAAATGGTTAAATAAAAAAGGGGTTAAAAGCAACGCCAATTACCACCAATCATGAGTTAAGTAAAGCGTGAATATAAGATTATACCCTAAAGATGGTAGTCTATTAAAAGGTTTTGTAAAGAGAATTGTTAGATTTTGTCATAATAAAAAAAATAATATCTAATTATTTTAAAATATATTTACAATTTAATATCTTGCTGATTCAAGAGACTATTTTCACCAAAACGAATCAAACATGCCTTTTCCAACAATTCAGGTTGATATTGCAACCATTATAGACCACACTTACTTAAGAGTAGATTGTTCAACTGCCGATATAAAAGTACTCTGTAGTGAAGCAATCCAACATGGATTTAAGTCTGTTTGTATCCCACCTTATTACATTTTTCAAGCAAAAAAAATATTAGGAGGTTCTCAAGTTAAGATATGCGCTGTTATTGGTTTTCCAATGGGGTATAGTACAACTGGAGCAAAAGTAGAAGAGATAAAACGTGCTTGTAATGATGGGGCAGATGAGTTAGATGTAGTCGTCAATATTGCCGCTATTAAAAACAATGACTGGAATACCGTTCGCAACGATATAGAGAGTACGACAATGATTAGTCACTTGAGAGGCAAGAAAATGAAATTAATCATTGAAATGGGCTTATTAGAAGAACCTGAAATTATAAAGGTTTGTGAATTTGCCGTCCGTTCAGGCGTAGACTTCGTCAAAACATCTACTGGTTTTAATGATACCTTAACAACTCCAGAAGACATTAAATATTTAAGGTCTTTACTGCCTATTGATATAAAGATAAAAGCATCTGGAGGTATTCGAACAAAAGAAGACGCTTCATTAATGCTGCAAGCTGGCGCTGATAGAATTGGCACTTCTTCTGGAGTTCGAATTATTTCTATGCATTAGTAGTTTCGTAAAAAATCAAAAATTAACCGCACACCAACTCCTGTTCCTTCTTTAGTCCGATAACTATCCGCAGCTCGTAAAAAAGCAGGCCCTGCAATATCAAAGTGTAACCAAGGATAATCCGTAAAATGTTGTAAAAATTTACCTGCCGTAATCTGTCCAGCTGTTGGTCCACCAATATTTTTCAAATCTGCTACATTAGACCTTAACGCATTGCCATATTCTTTCCAAAGCGGAAATTCTACTAATCGTTCATAGACCTGTTCCCCACTATTTTCCAAATTAGTTTTAACCATTTTATCAGCAGTTCCCATATAACAAATAGCATGTTGGCCTAGAGAACGGACTGCTGCACCTGTTAACGTGGCAAAATCTAACACCAATTCAGGGTCATATTTTTTTGCATAATGCAAAGCATCTGCTAGAATCAACCGTCCTTCTGCGTCTGTATTCAACACTTCAACGGTGGTACCATCATACATCGTAATGACATCGCCTGGTAAATAAGCATCATTCCCCAAACGATTGTCCGTAGCAGGCACTAAAGCAATTAAGTGAATCGGTAATTTTGCTTTAGCAACAGCGACCATTGCACCAATAACCGTAGCAGCTCCAGCCATATCGCATTTCATCATATCCAAAGAACCTTGGGTCGGTTTTAGGTTAATACCTCCTGTATCAAAAACAACGCCTTTACCAACTAAAACAATCGGCTTCGTATTTTTTGCTGCTGGATGTTTCCATTCTAATACTGAAAATCTTGGTGGAGCGAAACTACCTTTATTCACCGCCAACAGACCGCCCATCTTTAAAGCTTGAATTTTAGCTTTATTTAATGTTTCCACCTGAAATCCATATTGTTTGCCTAAAGCTTCTATTTCTTCGCCTAATTTTACCGCTGTCAAGTAAGATTGTGGTTCATTGACCAAATCTCTTGCTTTATAAGTCGCATGTAAAACTGCTTCTAATTCTTCTAAAACCAGTGGTGATATAGCTGTACCAAGTACGTTAATCGTTTTAGCGCCTCTAAAGGTTTGGTCATTTCCACTTAAATATTTAGTAAATTGATAACCACCTAAGACCATGCCTTCGACGTATTCTGCCAAATGATTTTGACCACTTTTATTTAAAATGGTTAAGGTATCAATTCTATAATGCGTAATTGCTGAAATAATTTCGTTCCCTGCTCGTCGATTCGCCTCTTTTTGGTCAATTGCATTATCTCTTACTCCCACAAAATGGACTAAAATACCTTGTGTTTCTTTCGGAAAAAACACATAATTAATCGCTTGTTTCGCAGCATGTGTCAAGTAAGCCTGTTCCGAAGCTGTCAAATACTTTCCAGTCCACAATAAATCTGTGGAAGTACTAATAATTAATAAATTATCTGTTGGTTGCAGGGACTCAATTCTTTGGATGCTAAAACTCATTTTGTGTGTAGTTTATATGGTCGCTTATTTTCAAAAAAGGAAAAGCTAGTATATTCGTATCTTTACCTTTTGTTTAAAGGAAATTTGAACGATTTGTTACTGATATTTAAATAATTTTAGCAATTGGTTTAGGGCAAAGGGCTTAGGAAATATTGAACCCTAAATACTTTGCCCTAAACCACTTGCAAATAAACTAAACGATTGAAAGCTAAAAAATCTTATGGTCAGCATTTTTTAACAAATGAAGACCTCTCAGAAAGAATTGCGAATAGTTTGCAGTTAACAAATACTTACAAAAAAGTATTAGAAGTTGGTCCTGGTCAAGGGATGTTGACAAAATACTTGATACCACAAGATTTTGAATTGGTAGTAGTGGAAGCAGATAGAGATATGGTTTTTCATTTAAAAAAGCATTATCCTGCCTTAATAGGGCAAATTATACAAGAAGATTTTTTTTTATTATTGTTAGATACTTTTTTTAAAAATGAATCATTTGGTCTAATTGGTAACTTTCCTTATAATATTTCCAGTCAGATTTTATTTAAAATGCTGGATTATAAAGCCCAAATTCCAGAAATGGTCGGCATGTTTCAGAAAGAAGTTGCCGATAGAGTAATTGCACCTCCAGGAAGCAAAACTTATGGCGTGATTAGTGTACTAATACAAGCACATTACAGTGGAGAATTATTATTTGATGTGGACAAAAGGAACTTTAATCCACCACCAAAGGTTCAATCTGCAGTAATCCGATTGACGCGCCGAGATGGTTTTGAATTAGGCTGTGACCCTAAATTATTTAAAACGATTGTCAAATCTACCTTTAGCCAACGTCGAAAAATGTTGCGGAATACGATGAAGGCATTTTCAAAAGATAAAGCCTTTTTAGGAAATCCATTTTTCACCCAACGTCCAGAACAATTATCATTAGAAGATTTTATTGAGGTAACCAAATGGGTAGAAGCACATAGGAAAGAATTAGACAATTAAAAAAACTCGGCAATCAATCATTTTCATTAACTTTGTAAAAATTAAAACACATTAGACATGAGTTTAGAAGCAAAAATCATCACAGATTTGAAAGCAGCTATGAAAGCAAAAGACAAAGTTGCTTTAAGAGGCATTCGTGCAATTAAGTCGCAAATTATATTAGCCAAAACAGATGGAAGTGGTAAAGATTTAGATGAAGCAGGGGAAGTCAAGATGTTACAAAAAATGGTTAAGCAACGAAAAGATTCTATTAGTATTTATGAAACACAGAATAGACCAGAATTAGCAGCTACTGAAAAAGAAGAAGTAGAGGTCATTGAAAGATATTTACCTCAACAAATGGGGGAAGCAGAATTGACAGCAGTATTACAAGCTATCATTACGCAAACAGGTGCTGCTTCTATGAAAGATATGGGAAAGATTATGGGCATGGCTTCTAAGCAATTAGGAGGTAAAGCTGATGGAAAAACGATTTCTGGAATTGTAAAAAAATTACTTAGCTAGATAGTGTTTAGACCTCCAATTTTTCAAAAAATTGGAGGTTCTTCACATCGCTGACAAGAAAACTACCTAATGGCAGCAGCTGCAACCTATACAATTAAGCTAGACCAATTTGAAGGCCCATTTGACCTTCTACTCTTTTTCATCGAGAGAGATGAATTAGATATTTACAATATTCCAATTTCTAAAATCACAGATGATTTTCTGGAATACATTCGACAAATGGAAGCCTTGAATATTGACTTGGCAAGTGAATTCATTTTAGTGGCCGCCACTTTAATGCGTATTAAAGCTAAAATGTTAATTCCTAGAAAACCCATTGACGAGGAAGGCAATGAAATAGACCCTAGAGAGGAATTAGTACAGCGATTACTAGAATACAAACGCTATAAATCCGTTTTGGATGAAATGCGAGAAATGGAAGAAATACGGTCCAAGCAAGAAGACAGAGGCAATATTTCTAGAGAATTAAAAGTCATCGCCACTAAAGCCTTAGTCGATGTAGAATTAGAATCTCTATCGCTTTTCAAAATTTTAAAGACTTTTGAAAAAGTAATGGAACGCTACGAAGATGAACATCGCAAGAAAAAAATACACACCGTAGTTGATTACAATTACACTATCCAAGGGCAACAACAATACATTTTAGCAAAAATTAAAAAAGGCGTCAAAACTGGTTTTAAAAGTATTTTTGGTGAATGTGAAAATAGGGTACATGCTATTGTTACTTTCTTAGGGATGTTGGAATTATTAAATTTAGATAAGTTAAAAATCGTGCAGGGAGAAGGGATTAATAATTTTTGGTTAACGCTTTAGTAAACAAATCAATTTCTCTATGAAATAACAAAAAAGCCCTTGGTGCAGTTAGACCAAGGGCTTTTTTAATTTATGCTAAATTATACGATTTATTTAAAAGCTTCCATAACCAAATCTTTTTGCTGTTGGTCAGATACTTTCTTAAATCCACTAGCAGGTGAAGCACTTGACCGTCTAGAAATCAATTTAATATTGAAATCTTGATAGAAAGCTAAGAAAAATTGCCAAGCACCCATATTAGAAGATTCTTCTTGTACCCAAAATGCTTCAGCCCCTTTATATTTTTTCTTCACCTTTTCCATCTGTGTCAGCGGGAAAGGATATAATTGTTCCAATCTTACAATCGCCACGTCCTCTCGCTTATCTGCTTCTTTCTTTTGTAGTAAGTCGTAATAAATTTTTCCTGTACAGTATAAAACACGTTTTATTTTTTTAGCGTCCTTTGCTGTTTTTACTGCTGGGTCATCCAATAATTCTTGGAAGTTAGTTCCTGTCTGAATATCTTTAACATCAGAGACACAAAGTGGGTGTCTCAACAAAGACTTAGGAGACATTACGACTAAAGGCTTTCTAAATGGTCGCTCTAATTGACGACGTAATAAGTGAAAGAAATTAGCAGGGGAAGTCACATTCGCAACGGTCATATTAAATTCTGCACAAGCTTGTAAAAAGCGTTCTGGACGAGCACTAGAGTGTTCTGGTCCTTGCCCTTCATAACCGTGCGGTAATAGCATTATCAAACCACTCATTCTCCCCCATTTACTTTCTCCTGCGGTAATATACTGGTCCACCATAGTCTGTGCACCGTTATAAAAATCTCCAAATTGAGCTTCCCAAAGTACGAGTGTATTAGGATTAGCTAAGGAGTAGCCATATTCAAAACCCAAGACACCAAATTCTGATAAGAATGAATTATAAATCATAAACCGACCTTGGTCATCTTCCATGCCCTCCAGTCGATTTAGTGGTTTGAATGTTTTACTGTCATTAAAATAAGCATGACGGTGAGAGAAAGTACCTCTTCTCACATCTTGTCCACTCATTCTTACATCTTTTCCTTCTAATAAGATAGAACCATAAGCGATTAATTCTGCAAAAGCCCAATCTATCTTTCCAGCATCCATTAATTTTTGCTTACCTTTTAAAAGCCGATTAACCTTACTAAGTGGCGTAAAATCTTTTGGTAAAGTCATTAAATGATTGATGACTTTGTCTATAACTTTTTTAGCAATCCCTGTTTTAGGGGAAGTAATAAAATCCTTAGGGTCTTTTGTTTTAATTAATTGTCTCCATGCTTGTTCTGGTTCTTGGTAAGTATAAGGCAAAGGTTTTTCCTTTACCAAATCTAATCTATCTTGCAAGTCAGACCAAAAATTATTTTCCAAACCTTCTGCCATTTGCTTCTCTACTTCTCCTTTCTCAATTAATTGCTGAGAATAAAGTTCTCTTGGGTTTTTATGCTTATTAATAATATCATACATTTCTGGCTGCGTAAACTTCGGGTCGTCTCCTTCATTATGTCCGTGACGACGATAACAAACCATATCTATAAACACATCGTTATTAAATTTCTGACGATATTCTAAAGCAAATTCCATAGCAAATAATACGGCTTCCGGATCATCTCCATTGACATGGAACACAGGTGCTTGCACTACACTTGCCGCTGCTGTACAATAAGTTGAAGACCGAGCCTCTTCATAATTAGTCGTAAAACCTACTTGGTTATTAATCACAAAATGAATCGTTCCACCTGTGTAATATCCTTCTAATTGACTCATTTGCACCGTTTCAAAAACAATTCCTTGTCCTGCAACGGCCGCATCTCCATGAATTAGAATAGGTAAGATTTTGTCATAATCGCTTCCGTATAAAACATCTGCTTTAGCTCTAGCAAATCCTTCTACAACGGTATTTACAGATTCTAGGTGAGATGGATTTGGTACTAACTTTAAATGTACTTTTTTACCAGAAATAGTATCAACAATAGAAGAGTAGCCTAAATGGTATTTAACATCTCCATCACCAAAACTCAAATCAGGTACAGCTGTCCCCTCAAATTCATTAAAAATATGCTCATAAGTTTTACCCATGATATTGGCCAAAACATTCAAACGGCCTCGATGTGCCATCCCAATCACGATTTCTTCTACTCCTTCTTCTGCAGCTCGACTAATTGCAGCATCTAAAGCAACAATCGCTGATTCACCACCTTCTAAAGAAAATCGTTTTTGACCAACATATTTAGTGTGCAAAAATTTCTCAAACATCACGGCACCATTCAACTTCTCTAAAATTCGTTTCTTTTTATCAATCCCGATATCATAACTTCTTCCAGGATGATGTCGTTCAATTTTTGCTCGAATCCATCGACGCTTTTCTCTATCTTGGATATGGTGATATTCAAAACCTATATTTCCACAATAGATTCTGTTTAAATGGGTAACAATTTCTTGTAGTGTTTTATTTTCTAAACCTGCTTCTTTTCCTGCATTAAACACCGTCCCTAAATCCGCAGTTGTCAAACCAAAATCTTCAATTCCTAATTGTGGATTTCTATCTTTTCGTTGTCGGATTGGATTTGTAGTAGATAAAAGGTGTCCTCTATTACGATAGGCTTTTATTAAAGATAGAACTTGAAATTCTTTTTTATTAAAATCACCACTACTGGCAACTCCGTTAGTTCCTGCTAACTTGGCAGTTCCATTTTCAGTGGCACCATCGGCATAATCAAAACCCTTAAAAAAAGTTCGCCAACCTGCTTCTACAGATTCAGGATTTTCCTGATAACGTTGATACATGGAATCAATGAAAGAAGGATGGGCATTTGCTATAAATGAATAATCGCTCATTGCTATATTTTTTTATAAAAGAGAATAGAGATGAGAGAATAGAGATCTATCAAAAATACTTATCCTTAATTTTTTTCTGGCAAGTATTTAATTTTTTTGAGTGTCAATCTATATGCTCTATTCTAATCAACAGTAATTTTTAATGTGTTTATTTCTAGTCGACAAATTTCGGTTAAATAATTGTACCTTACAATAACTAGATTGTTTTATTCTTAGGCTTGTTTAACAATTGAGGTAAGGAAAGGTTTTTGGCTTAATATTAAGCGCTTAAAAACCATTTGAAACCAACAAATCACCGATAGTTTTTAAGTTCAAACACAAGAATCAAATTCAAGACCAAAATTTCCGCAGAAGATAGTTATTAAACAAAAGGCTTAACGCAAGGGGTAGAGGCATAAAAAACAGTAAGGTAGTTGAAAAATTTTAAGATTTACAAAGGAAAAATTTTTCAACTACAAATAAGTCAACCCTCTTCCCTACGCCCAATACCCTTTGCTGTATAGTTAAACTTGAAGTTGAAGTTTATTTAATCTTTTATTTCCCTTTTGTTAAATAAACGCCTAATAAAACCAGCCCCATTCCCAAAAAATGAAGTATCGTAATGGATTCTCCGTCAAAAGCACCTAATAACATTGCAATCATAGGAATTAAATAACTGACCAAGGAAGCAAACAAAGGATTGGTTAATTGAACTAATTTAAAGAATAAAACAGTTGCTAATAAAGTACCTCCCAAAGCTAATACCGTAACTGTTCCTAACGAAGTCCAACCGTGTTCATCTGTTTGTATGACATCAACAATATTCGTTGTCAACAGATAAATTAAACAAGGAATACCAACTATAAAAAAAGCAACGGCACTTATCTTGTAAGAACGCATCTCTTGTAGATGTTCTTTAACAATATTTGTACTAAACGCATAGCAAACACAACCAATCAAAATAAAAATACCATACCATAGGTTTCCTTTAAGTCCTGCATTTTGTCCAAAAGCAATCAAAAAAACAGCACCCATTAAACCTACCAGTATACCCGTTAGTTTTGACCAAGCTGCCGCTGCATTAAAAAATAGTGCACCGATAATTAAAGTAAAAAGCGGGGTAAGTGAACTCAGGGTACCTGCTACAGAACTACTAATTTCCGTTTGTGCTAAAGGAAATAAAACAGCAGGTAAACCACTTCCGCAAAGACCAACAATCAAGAGGTATTTTAATTTGGACCAATCAATCTGCTTAAAATGCCATAAGAAAATAGGTAAAAAAGCCAAGGCTGAAATACTTAGGCGCAAACAACCAACCTGCATAGGCGTAAAAGCAACTAAACTTTTTTTAATCAAAATATAAGAACTACCCCAGACTAAGCTAAGTAATAAAAGGATACTCCAACTAAGTAAAGTTGGTCGTTCAGAGGTTATTATTTTTTGGTTTTCCATAATGGACTAACATCGTTTTATTAGTTCTTTTAAAAAAGGTCTGCAAGATAAACGTAATTTTTTCAAAGACGAGTGAAGTTGTGATTTGTTAGGCATGATTTTTTTTAAGATATTTGCAGCCAAATTAAATTTATCATACTAGAAGTGTCTATAATTTCTACTTCTTATAAAATTAAAAAACAATGTCAGATCATATCGAAAATGAAGGAGGAAAGGGAAAAACTATTTTCTTTATTTTTTTATTCTTCTTTTTATTTTTTGTTACTTGGGTTTCTGTTTATAGAATGAATTTCCAGTTGGAATTTTAAGAGAAGGCAAGGATTCAAATGAGGTAGTGAGTCAAATGAGTTTAGGAGCGTCTTCTCTTCTCATTTAACTCATTATCCCTCTAACACTTCCTTCAAAATTTCATGTGTATTTAGTCCACTAAAATTTTCTATGTGGATGCGATAATAATCAATTAATTTCTGTACTATTTTTTGTCGGTCAACTCTTGTTAATTTCACAGGTTCTCTTTTAATCAATCGCCCCACTTGCTGACTCAATTTTTTATTCAAAGCATATTGATGTAATGGCTCTTCTTGCACAAAATTCCCATCCTTCATATTTAACCAAGGTGTTGTCTCTGTCCATTTACCTCCAGGAAAAAAACCTAGATAACCTGACAAATCTAACATAAAATAAAGGTGAAAATTGGGGTTTATTTTTTCTAATTGGTCTAAAGCTGTAAATTGACTAAATAAAAAATTGAACAAATCAGGGTTACTTTCCTCCTCTTTTATTGTTTTTTGCGCCAATTCTATCATAAATAAACTAATCGTACCTTTCATTAATTCAAAAGGAATAGATTGATAGATTTGTGCTGCCTTTATTTCTTTAATGCGGTTCATCGGTTTATTATCTCTAAAATAAGCCACCATGTCCACCAAAGTAGCAGGTTGTAATAAACCAGTTTTTACTTTTGACCGCTTATTTCGCACGCCACTAATAATGTATTTTTGCAATCCTTTTGCCTCCGTATAAACATCCATAATTAAACTCGTCTCTGAATATTTAATCGCTTTAAAAATAATACCTCTCGTCTTAATTAACATATCAAAATTTAAGCTGAATCAAAAATATTTTTTAGATTAATCTAAAAATAGTAATTTTACAAAAAGTTCCAACTAAAACCCAAGATAATGAATCCTATCTCCAAAGCAGAGGAAAATCACTTAAAAGCTATTTTTACTTTATGTGAAGAATCAGATAAACCTGCTTCTACAAATGCGATTGCTAAAATTATGAAAACAAAAGCAGCCTCTGTAACTGCTATGATTATTCGGTTGTCTGGAAAAGAACCATCGCTAGTTAACCATCAAAAACATAAGGGGGTTCGGTTGACAAAAGCTGGTAAAAAATTAGCAACTAATTTAATTAGAAAGCATCGCCTGTGGGAAACTTTTCTGGTAGAAAAACTCAATTTTTCTTGGGATGAAGTACACGATATTGCAGAAGAACTAGAACATATTAAAGCAGAAAAGTTAATTGACCGCTTGGATGATTTTTTAGGACGACCAAAATTTGACCCACATGGTGACCCCATTCCTGATGCAGAAGGGAATTTTACGTTTAGAAAACAAATTCTTCTAACTGAATTAGTCGAAAATCAAACAGCTGTAGTCGTGGGTGTTTTAGATGATTCTCCTTCTTTTTTACAGTATTTAAATAAATTAAATTTAGTATTAGGTGCAAAAGTACAAGTACTAGAAAGAGTAGAATATGATGGTTCTAATCGTATTTTATTAAATGACCAACAAGAACAAATCCTAACGAATAAAGTCTGTCAAAATTTATATGTAAAAACGCTGTAAGGCATTAGTAGTTATTAGATAGTCAGATTGAAAATTGATAATCACGTATCGGACACCTCCAAAGATGTCCGACATGTTCGACTACCATTTATCAGTTTGTTATCTGACGCTCTAATTAGTGATAAGTTATAAATAGCCACTTCAGCCAAATGCTTCGTTATTAATTTCGGTTCTTTGACAAATCCCGTAATATATACAGACAATATAGATTGTCCTTTGCCTTCACCCTTGAAAATGAATGTAGAAGACAACAGCGAATCTATATTCGCTGATTGATTCCATGCGATATGTCAAAGACCCTTAATTTCTAGTATCCGTTTAAAATAATTCAGCACTATACGATTTAGCTTATCAACTAATTATCGAAGGAGATAATATTCCTTTTAACCAATATAAGTACCTACAACCCAATACTCGACCCTTTATGATGGGCTCTTTTTCTACTATAAGCATCCCATCCGAAATAAGCACTCCTGTCCGTAAACGGTTCACAAACGGTGTTTGCTCATCCCGAATCTTCCTTTCTTAGCTCAGGTTAAAAAATATTTCCGTAGCGGGGCTATGCAAGCCATCCCGTCCGCTTTGCGGTTCAGAAGTTGAC
>JBGCFJ010000234.1:0-8373 GCA_045106885.1 Saprospiraceae bacterium | reverse complement strand
AATTCAGCCTATTAAAAATTAATTTTTATCTTTGAGAAATAGCTAAATATATGGGGTTCGGAGGTCGTATTATAACTATAAGAATGATTAGCAAAAATTGTTATTCAAACTTACCTTTGATTTAGGGTCTTTAAAAATCGTTTAACCCTTAAACATACAACCTCCACAACAATAAAATAATCAATAAATTACTGTTTATCAGCAATTTAAATCATACAAACATACAATGCGTAAGCAACAAACAGATCATTTGATTGAACTCATTGCTTCTTTAACTAAGGCAGAAAAGCGACACTTTCGGTTATTTGTTACAAGAAATCAAGCGTCTGACGAGTTACTCTTTCTTCAGTTATTTGATATGATTGATAAACATAATGATTACGACGAAACTTTAATCCTAAAAAAGATTCCTCAAATCAAAAAAAGACAATTATCTAACCTTAAAGCCCATCTCTATAAGCAGTTATTATTGAGTTTACGCTTATTAAGCCGTAATTATAATGTCGATATTGAAATTAGAGAACGGATTGACTACTCTAAAGTACTTTATAATAAAGGTTTGTATCGGCAAAGTTTAGAAATGTTAGACAAAGCCAAAGGACAGGCCATTAAATACAAACAAAATACTTTAGCCTTAGAAATCGTAGAATTTGAGAAATTAATCGAGTCTCAATACATCACTCGCAGTATTAATACTAGAGCGCAAGAATTGACCAATGAAGCGGACGAAATCGCACTTAGCGTTGTTAGGACACAAAAATTATCCAATCTTGCCTTACAATTATATGGTTTGTATTTGAAAATTGGTTTTGTTAGAAATGAGAAAGACCACTTTTTTGTCAAAGAATTTTTCCAGTCTAGTTTGCCTAAATATAATGTGGAAAAATTGGGCTTCTATGAAAAATTATACCTCTACCAATCTTATGTTTGGTACCACCACACTACACAAGACTTTTTGCATTGTTATAAATATGCCCAAAAATGGATAGATTTATTTAAGGATGCGCCACTGATGAAACAGATTGACCCTGCGATTTATATTAAAGGCTTGCATAATCTATTAAGTTCGCTGTTTTATTTATCCCATTATACTCGATTTGTAGAAGTATTAAGTGAATTAGACAATTTTAAACTCAATGAAAAAAATCGTCGGATTCACAATTTAGAGAGCATTCTACATTTATTCAAATATACCCATAAAATCAATCTTCATTACATTGAGGGAACTTTCGATGAAGGGATTCAATTAGTCCCAGAACTAGTAGACATCATTAATTCTAAGAAATATCATTGGGACAATCATCGAATCATGCTGTTCCATTATAGAATAGCTTGTCTATATTTTTCTAGTGGAGATAATGATACTGCCATCCATTATTTAAATCTCATTTTAAACGCCCCCAATCCACAAATCAGAGAGGACATCCAATGTTTTGCTCGTTTCTTAAATTTGATGGCGCACTATGAATTAGGACATACCCAATTATTAGAATATTTAGTCAAATCAGTCTATCGCTTTTTAGCCAAAATGCAGGAATTGCACCAAGCGCAAAAGGAAATTCTACAATTTTTAAGACGTTTACATAGAATTCAACGAAAAAATGGACTGAAAAAGGAATTTATTAAATTAAAAGCTAATTTGGAAAAAATCCAGAATGACCCTTATGAACGACGACCTTTTTTGTATTTAGATATTATTTCTTGGTTGGAATCTAAAATTGAAAATAAACCTGTACAGGCCGTTATCAGAGAGAAATTTTTGAAGAAACGATTGTCTCTTGGAAACTCATAAACACCGCTAATTCATCAAATCGAATAAACAACTTTGTGATTATCCAACAAGACAAATGGTAATTCACAATTTAAATTTATCGACTCATTTGCCGTTCCTTCTTAATCAACCACCACACCAAAAAAGAATAAGTTAAAATATATTATTTTCATATAAATAATTACCACTTAATTGTTAATTATCATAACTTAGCTTATATTTATTTTTTTGAAATACTATTATTTTTTAATGTTTTTCAAAAGCGTATCAACAAATTTAGCTAACTGTAAAAAGTTGATTCCTCCATTTTCAAACACTATAGGAATTTACTTTTCTTAAAAACACATACTATGATAAATGCTGTAATTATTGACGATGAACCCGCAGGTGTTAGTAATCTAAGTAATCAATTAGGATTACATTGCCAAGACATCAAAGTTGTCGGAACTGCAGAAGATATTGAATCGGGTTTAGCTTTAATCAATAAACCCAAAAGAAAAATTGATGTTGCTTTTTTAGACATTAACCTTCCTGATGGTCTTGTTTTTTCCTTAATAGACCAAATCAAAAATATTGATTTTGAAATCATTTTTGTAACCGCTTACGATAAGTTTGCCATTCGTGCTTGTGAATATAGTAGCATTGGTTATATCACTAAACCAATTGATGAAGATGATTTAATTTCGGCAGTTAATCGTATTCCCAAAGGCCGTAAATATTCTAATATTAAGGAAAAACTAGAGGTTTTCAAAGGCCATTATAATCCAAATCCTTTCAGAAAAATTGGCATCTCTTCTATGCAAGAAGTTCAATTTGTGCCCATCACAGATATTATTCGCTTAGAGGCAGATGATAATATGACCCATTTCTGGATTGCAGATGGTCGAAGAATAACCGCTTCTAAGACCCTCAAACATTACGATAAATTATTGACGCCTTTTAACTTTTTCAAAGTTCATCAAAGCCATTTGATTAATTTGAATTATATCAAATCTTATGTTAGAAATGAAGGCGGCTACTTATTAATGGAAGATGGTAAGTCTGTGGAGATTTCTCGTAGACGACGCCCTTTGTTTTTAGAAAAATTACGACAGTTACAGGAGACTTTTGTTTCTGAATCTTCTTAGCGGTTTGTTTTTTATAACTTATGCTTGGCATTAGAGAAAGCACGTAGGATTTTTTTCTTACGTGCTTTTTTTGTTTACGCTGTTCCCCACGGATTTTTGTTCCGTGGGGATTCATAATCCGTGAGGATAGTTATCAAAGATAAAAATGACGCTGTCATAATAATTATTATTCAAAAAAGTCGCATCTTGCAACCGCATAAAAATCCACAATCAATATAAAATCAATAGTCAATATGGCAAAAGAATACATCAGTATCCGCAATTTGAAATTTATGTTACATGAGGTCTTAGACCTTAATACCATCAATAATTTACCTAAATACCAAGATTATGATGCCGAAGCGTATGATATGGCGATAGAATCGGTAAAAGATTTATCCGATACCTACCTCTACCCTATTTTTACGGAAATGGATAAAAAGAAGGCCTATTATGATGAAAAAGAAAAAGTAGTTAAGGTACATCCAGGGTTACAAAAAGCCATTAAAGCCTTAGGAGATGCGGGTTGGATTGGTGCTTATACCGATTATGAAAAAGGCGGCCAACAAATGCCCCAATTATTATTAAATACAGGAAAATTAATCATGAATGCGGCGAATGCCAATGCTGCTGCCTATACCCTTTTGACGGATGGTGCTTCTAATTTAATTCGTGCCTTTGGTAGCGGGGAATTACATGATGCTTACGTACCTAAAATGATGGCAGGAGATTGGCAAGGTACAATGTGTTTGACCGAACCACAAGCGGGCAGTTCTTTATCAGATGTGATTACTAGCGCTTCCCCAAATGAAGATGGGTCTTATCATATTAAAGGACAAAAAATCTATATTTCTGGTGGAGATTATGAGACAGCTGAAAATATTATTCATTTAACTTTAGCTAGAATTGATGGTGCGCCTGCTGGCACAAAAGGAATCTCTTTATTTGTTGTGCCAAAGTTCATAAAACAAGCGGAAGAATGGGTGAGTAACGATGTTGTCACCGCAGGTTTATTTGGCAAAATGGGCCAGAAAGGGTATGTCGCTGCACATTTGATGATGGGGGAAAGCGACAATTGTAAAGGATATTTGGTCGGTGCGCCCAACAGAGGCTTGCCTTATATGTTCCAAATGATGAATGAGGCGAGAATTGGAACAGGTGCGATGGCAGCAGGAACAGCAAGTGCCGCTTATTATGCTAGTTTACAGTATGCCAACGAACGCCCACAAGGTCGGCATCCGTCTAATAAAGATGCTTCCCAGCCACAAGTTTTGATTATTGAACATGCCGATGTTCGACGGATGTTATTATTCCAGAAAGCCATTACCGAAGGGAGTATCGCTATTGTTCAGTTATGTGCTTATTATGCAGATATTGCCGAAAATGCAGCAGGACAGCAAAAAGAAGATGCGCACCTTTTATTAGAATTATTGACACCTGTCGTTAAATCTTTCCCTTCTGAGTGGGGTAATTTATCGGTTAGTGCAGGTATGCAAGTATTAGGTGGTGCTGGCTATACAGATGATTTTCCATTAGAACAATATTATCGAGATATTCGAGTCAATGCCATTTACGAAGGAACAACGACTATTCATGGAATGGATATTTTGGGTAGAAAAGTAATGCTGGAAAGAGGCAAAGCCCTGAAGTTAATCCTCAAGGAAATGCAAGCGACTATGGCAAAAGCTCATGCCATCGACCCTTTAAAACCCTACGTTGGTCGATTAGAAGATGCTGCTAAGACTTTACACGGTACAACGATGCATTTAATTGATGTGGCTAGTAAAAATCGGCCAGAAGTCTTTTTATCTGATGCGACTTTATATTTAGAATTCTTTGGTATCGTAACGGTGGCTTGGTTATGGTTGAAGCAAGGAACAGTGGCTCAAAAAGCGATTGATACAGGCGCTCAAGGCGATGATTATTTATTCTACCAAGGAAAAGTACATACGATGAAGTATTATTTTGAGTATGAATTGCCTAAGATTCAAGCCTTACGAGATAGACTATTAAGTGGAGAGCGATTGACTTTGGATATTGACTCTACTTTTATTAACTAAAAAAACTGGTAGCACAGGATTTATCCTGTCGGGTTACAAGGTCTTAAGGCCTTGAATGCTACAAATTACAATGCGCTAACCTAAAGGTCAGCGAACAGAACAGACTGAAGTCTGTGCTACCAGTTATTTTCACCAAATGACTATCTTTTATTTTTCTTACCTTTTTTCTTTCCTTTCTTAGGCATATTTTGGAATTGCTCAAATTGAGCAGGCGTTAAAATTTGTGCTAATTCTGCTTCAAAAGCAGCCTTTTGTTGTTGGCGTTCAGCTTTCATGGTCGCTTTTTCTGCATCAGATAATTGACCTCTTTTGCCTTTTTTAGCCTTAGGCTGCTCGTTCAAATATAAATTATAAACCGCTGTTTGTTGGTTTGCATTTAAACCTAAAGTTTCTGTCAATTTATCAGCTCTTTTTTGCGCACGCATTTCTGGCGTCGCTTTTTCCTTATTTCCTTTATTCTTCGCTTTTCCTTTTCCCTTGCCTTTTCCTCTGCCTTTGTCTCCTTTAGCAGCACCTCTTTCTCCACGATTGGCTTTCTTTTCGGTTTCTAAATGCTTAAAGGTTTCCAACTGGGCAGGGGTCAATATATTGGCAATTTTTGCATCTGCTGCTGCTCTTGCATCCTTACGTTCTGCCTTCATTGCTGCTCTTTCCGCTTGATCTAAATCTCGCATGTTTTTACCACCAGCTCTTCTACTTTGCTGTTGTTCTATAAAAATTTCTTTTAAAGCTGTTTGTTGCTCCGTAGAAAGATTTAGTTCCGTCGTTAAATTTGCTACTTTTTTTTCTATTCCTTTTTCTGGATTCCCTCCTCTTCTTTGCGCATTTACAAAGATGGTCGTCATTAATAAGAAGGATAATAATATTAACTTTTTCATGATGAGTTATTTTGTTTGGATAATTAGGAATGCTTTTCATTCCACAAATTAATTTACATCCTATTAGACGCTTATTTTTTCAAAATCTTTCTCACTGAAATGTTAAAACTGGTTAAGGGTTTCTTAAAGTTATTTTTTGGCTAATTTTTCCGTCAATTCCAAGACCATTTTCCGCAACTCCCCCAATTCTCGATAAATGGCATTACTTTTCACATATTCTTGCATTGGCAAAACAGGTGAACCTGCATAAACCCCTGGTTTGGTGATGTTTTTAATGACGCCTGCTCGATGGACTAAATACGTATTGTCGCAAATTTCCACATGGTCTTTTATCATTGTGCCACCACTTGCCACTACCCTATTCCCCAAAATGCTTGACCCTGCACAGAGGAAACCTGATAAAATAATGCAATTCTCCCCCAATTTCACATTATGAGCAACGTGACACATATTATCAAAAATGCAGCCGTTGCCAATAATAGTTGGTCCATACGTTCCACGGTCAATGGTGTTTAATGCGCCAATGGTTACTTTATTACCAATAATGACCTTACCTGTTTGAGGAATCCGATGGTGGTTAAAATATTGGTCTTGGGCATAACCAAATCCTTCGCCGCCGATTACAGAATTGGATAGGAACAGGCAATTATCTCCGATTTCGCAATCCCAACCTATAATAGTCCCTGGATGAATCGTTACATTATTGCCTATTTTTGCACCATGTTCTAGCACTACATTCGCCATTATCCGACAATCCTTTCCTAATGTCACCCCTTTTTCAATGACTACATTTGGGCCAATGTTTGTTCCTTTGGGAATCGTTACTGATTCGTGAATAATGGCGGAAGGATGAATGGTTTCCCAACCTGATTTTGTATAATCATGGTCGGCATATTTTTGTTTTAAACGAGCGTGAGAGACGCCGATATTATTGCTAAGAATGAATGCTGTTTTGCTAGTATTTGGTGGTATAAATTGGGCTAGTTTTTTTGGTAATACAATTAGGGCTACTTTGTTTTTTAGTGCTGTGGTTACCGCAGATTGATTTGGGGCAAAAACTAGGTCTCCGCTTTTACCTGATTCAAATGCCGCTATGTTTTCGATAATTGCTGCTTTGTTTCCTAATAACTGGGCTAATTCGTCTTTGGGAGTGCGGTCTTCAAATATTTGTTGTGCTGTTATTTGCATATCAGGATTTTTCTGTTTTGATTAGTATCGTGCAAAATAGGGATTTTTTGTAAAATGGGGCGTTAGTGGATTCCTACGGAATGACGAGAGGATGTGAAAGCGAAGGGTTAGCAGATTCCTGCGGAATGACGAGGGGGCGGGAGTCAGGCGTTAGTGGCTTCCTACGGAATTAGGCACCAATATTTCCAAAGACAAAGGCAAAATTGTAAAATGTAAATCTTCGGCCAGATAATACCCTTCGCCGTCAATATGAACGGGCATTGGTTTTTTGCCAATTATTTTAATGTCTTTTCCTGTATAACTGGTTACTAAACTACTCTGGTGGAAAGAGGCATTAAAAAATCGCCAAAGACTAAATAAATAACGCCACTTTGGGGCTTTTTTAACGAGTAAAACATCTAATAGTCCATCATCAAATTTGGCTTGGGGCGCAATCACAAAATTATACCCAAACATTTGAGCGTTAGCGACTTCTATGACTAAACATTCTTGGGTCACTTCTTTTTCATCAATCTTTATGGTGTATTTTTCTATCGGATAAGACCAGGCCTCTAAAATAGCAAATTTTGTATAAGCATATAACCCTCTTAACGTACTTTGTTTAGCTTTGTAGGCGACTAAAGCGTCAAATCCTGTTCCGCCTAGATTAACAAAAGGTCGCCCATTTAATTGGCAAGTATCAATCGTGATGGTTTTGGCTGTATTCAGCATTTGAATGGCTTTTCGAATATTTCTGCCTAAACCCAAATGCATCGCAAAACCATTGCCCGAACCACCTGGTAGAATCCCTAATTTAGTTTTTGTACCAACTAAAGCACTTGCGACTTCATTTACCGAACCATCTCCTCCTACAGCTACGACAATATCATAATTTTCTTTGACCGCTGCTTTTGTTAAGTCAATTGCATGACCAGCCGCTTCCGTAAAAGCTATATCATAATCAAATTTTTCCTTATTAATATATTTTTCAATTAAGGCAGGGACGTTTTTTTTACGACTCAATCCAGAGAAGGGATTGATGATGAATCTTATTTTTTGTGGATTCGAGTTGCGAGTTGCCAGTTTCGAGTTGCCAGTTGTATACAATTTTATCTAATTTTATGAAATATAAATTCTTAAAAAATAAGTTGAACATTTTGTCTTGAATTCCCCACGGATTTATTACACTTCGGATTATAGTTATTCAAAGCCTGCTCTTTATTTTAATCGGAGTTATTTTTAGCATGGAATAATTAGAGTCTGTCCGTAAAGTCGATTTTGTTCCGCTCGTAACCACCAAATTTATTTGGTAGGTTCATAAATAATTGACAGTCAGTATTTTGAATTAGCCAAATAAATTTGGCGATTACGTTAGACGCTCAAAGCACAAG
>JBGCFJ010000233.1:0-3147 GCA_045106885.1 Saprospiraceae bacterium | reverse complement strand
GTAGGAAATTATTCCGTTACTGTAGCAGATGCCAATAATTGCAAAACTGAAAGAATTATAACGATATCGGACACCGAAGATATTATTGTTAATATTGAAAAAGAAAATATTTCCTGTCCTGAGGCATCAGATGGTACATTATTAGGAGTGGTTTCAGGTGGAATTGCGCCTTATACTTATAATTGGAATACAGGACAGACCAATCAATTTAATTTTGGTCTACCCTCTGCTCAATATTTACTAACCGTAACAGATAGCAAAGGCTGCGAAAAAATAACCAATGCTGAACTAAATGAACCAAATGCCTTAATTATAGCTACTTCTTTTACCCCTCCAAGTTGTGAAAATAATTCGGATGGTTCGGCTACTGTCGATGTCACTGGCGGAACAGGAGCTTATACCTTTTTATGGAATGATACTTTAGCACAAACTACCCAAACGGCTATCAATTTAGTGCCAGCTAATTATGAAGTTACAGTATCAGATAGTAACGGCTGTGCTGCTATTCAAACGATAACCGTTAACCCTGCAACTGCCATCATAACTTCTTTTGTCACTACTCCTGCCAGTTGTGCCGATAGCCCTAATGGTAGCGCAGTAGCAACTATAGAAAATGGTAGTGGTAATTACACCTTTCTTTGGGAAAATGGTAATACGACTGCAACCAATACTAATTTATTATCAGGTAAATACACCGTAACTATTCAAGATGGAAACGCGTGTGCAATTATAGATACTATTGAAATTACAAGTCCAGCAGTTTTGTTGGTGGATAGTATTCGTCAAATAATACCAGACTGTAATGGAGCAGCTACAGGTACCTTAAATGCTTTTGTTTCTGGAGGAACCAGTCCTTATAGTTTTAATTGGGATGATAATCAAACGACTGCCAACCCTTATGTTGGCGTAATCGCTGGTGAACATACCTTAAATGTAATAGACGCAAATGGCTGTACTATTCTACCTCAAATCATTAACTTACCAGAACCCGCTCCAATTTCCTTTACCATTAGTCAACAAAATGTCCTATGTTTTGGTGAAAAAGATGGTACGGTTACTATAAACCCAACAGGAGGTATTGCCCCTTATAGCATTTCATGGAATGACGAAAGTAACCAAACGGGGGAAACCGCTATAGGTTTAGCTGCTGCTAATTATTTACTTTCGGTAATGGATAATAATGGTTGTTCCCATCAAATGGAAGTAAGTATCACTCAACCAGCTACGCCCATTTCTAGTCAATTTTTACAAACAGATACAGCTTGTTTTAAACAGCCTCAAAATAGCGCTGCTATTATTCCAATGGGGGGAACAGGAACTAATTATCGCTTTGAATGGAATACAGGAGAAAATACCGCTGAGGTCTCCAATTTAATGGCAGGAACTTATGAAGTAAGCATTTATGATGAAAATAATTGCGAAAAGGTAGAAATCCTTGATATTATTGAATTGGATTCTATAGCCTTTTCTATTATTGAGGTTAAGCCAAGTTGCGCCGAATCATCGAATGGGCAATTAGCTATTTCTCCGATTACTGGAGGTGGAGGAAATGGACAAATCGATAATTATCAAATTAATTGGAGTACCGCTCCCACTATTCACCAAGAAGCGATTGCCAATTTATCTGGTAATACCGCTTATGAAGTAACCGTTACGGATCAACTTGGTTGTAGACAGTTGATTGATCGTTTCTTAGAAGCTCCTGAACCAATTGAAATTGCTTTAGACAAGCAAGACATTAGTTGTTTTGGAGCGGATGATGGACAATTGGTGATTACACCTCTTACAGGAGATTTCCTAATTGAAACTTATAATTGGAGTGCTAATATTCCAGATGGGATGACAACCATTGCGACCAATCTTACAGCAGATACTTATACTTTATCAATTATTGATGAAGACGGTTGTCTGGCGACCGCTACTGCTAATATTTCAGAACCTGCACCTATTAAAATAGAAAATACCGAAATATTGCCAAATATTTGTAGCGATGCTAGTTTGGGCAAGATATTCTTAACAACTTCAGGCGGAATTGGTCCATTCACCTATGCTTGGTCTAATGGAAGCAATGACAAGAATTTGAGCAATGTAGCTGCTGGCACTTATCATGTCAATATAAAAGATACCAATAATTGCGTATTAATTGATTCGTTTGACCTTACGGACCCTAATGCCTTAAATGCGACTATCGAAATAATGCCTATTTCTTGTTTTGACGATGCAGACGGGCGATTAAATATTACCCCTGCTGGAGGCGTTCCGCCTTATATTTATAGTTTAAACGGAAATGATTATGACGGCATATCTAATATTATTGGACTTTCTGCTGGGAATTACACCGTTTCCATCAAGGATAATAATGACTGTATTTGGACCAGTAATCTGCTTAATATCACTAATCCTTTACCTTTTCAAGTGAAGATTAGTAGCGACCAAACAACTATTGAATTAGGCGACTCCATTGATTTAACTGTTGATTTTTTTAATAATATTGGCAATATACAGTATAGCTGGTCTGCAAATACTCCTGATACGATTAATTGTCCTATAGGATTATGTGACCAAATTTCTGTAAAACCTACGGCAAACACTGCCTACGAGATTTATGCAATTGACACCAATGGATGCGAGGCATTTGATGTGCACAATATATTAGTGGCTAAAAGTAGAAAGATATTTGTTCCAACTGGTTTTACTCCTAATGGAGATGGACAGAATGATTATCTAATCGTTCATGGTGCTTCAAATATAACTATTCCATCTTTTAAATTATTTGACCGCTGGGGAGAAGCAGTATTTGAATCCAATGATTTAACGCCCAATAACTCAAAAAACACTTGGGATGGTACTTTTAAAGGACAGGCTTTAACTCCAGGCGTTTACGTTTGGATTTTAGAAGCTACTTTCCCTGATGGTTCAACAGAGATTTTTAAAGGCAGTACAAGTTTAATTCGGTAATTATCTAGTGCGTAAAACGCTTTAACAATCGCTTTTTTACTTAGCGTATCGTGTTGTCATTTACTATAATGTTCCCTATATTTACTCTTAGAAGTAACTAAAAAAAATAATCTCCCAAAATTAATCTCTAATCCTAACGCGGCAAAGCCGCTACCATAAAAGTCAGAAGTCAGACCGTTTACTTCGTAA
>JBGCFJ010000232.1:0-2895 GCA_045106885.1 Saprospiraceae bacterium | reverse complement strand
CTAAGGGCGCTTAAAAAACCGCATATAGCCAAGCCTTTTTACTAAAAGAGCAGCGCTTTGACCCCGTCTGTAGGAGTAATTATAGTCTGTTCGTAAACTTGTGCTTTGCGTGTCTAACGTAATCACCAAATTTATTTGGCTGATTCAAAATATTGACTGTCTGTAGTTTATGAACCTACCAAATAAATTTGGTGGTTACGAGCGGAACAAAATCGACTTTACGGACAGACTCTAATTAACTCCAAATTCCTTTAAGGAGCATAGCTTCGGCATCACAAAAAATAAATTGAAATCTTTTTTTTTTTTTTTTTTAGGAAAAAAATTAGTATTGAAAATCAAGGCTTTACTACCACTGCCCACTGAAATATGCCCCTATAACCAGACCGTAAAAAGTCATTGTTTCAACCAAAAATATTAAGCCTGATTCAATGGAATTTCCTTAATAGGAATTAAGATTTCGACCTTTGTCCCTAAGGGTTTTTGCGTCTCTGGATGTTCCAAATCGGAAGTAAAGACAAATACTTTTTCTACGAAGCGTGAATTATGTAAAAGGCGCAATCTATCTTCGGTAATGGTCGTACCTTTTGATTGGTGGGTTAAATAGGTCTTTTCTTTCTCTTTAATTTCTTTTGCTCTTTTTCTACCTATTCCATTATCTTCTACGGTGCAAAGAATCGTATAATCGTCCTTTAAACTAAAATTAACTTTAACCATGCCACCTTCCTTAGTCCTTAGACCATGCTCAATGGCATTCTCTACATAAGGTTGTACAATCATGGTAGGAACGCCAATAATATCCTCTTCTAATTCTTCTGCTAACGTGATTTGATATTGTAACTTATTTCGAAAACGTAATTTTTGATTGATGAATAGATAATCTTCTAAGAATTCTTTTTCTCTTTCTAAAGAAATAATTTCTAAATCGGAATAATCTAAACTCTGCCGCATCAATTTGGCAAACTTGGCTAAGTATTTAGCGGCATCTTTTACTTCTTTAGAGGTAATATAATTTTGAATAGAATTTAGCGCATTATACATGAAATGTGGATTCATTTGCGCTCGGAGGGCTTTTAATTGTAGACTGGTTGCTTGTAAACGAAGTAATTTTGCTTCTTGCGCTCGCTTCTCTGCTTCATATTTAACTTCTAGTTCCTGTGCTCGTTTGTTTAGAATGTTCTCGTTATCTCTTTCTTTGACCTGAGAATAAAATACCTGATATTCATAAGCATTTTTATAATCTCCATTTTTGGCGTATAATTGAGCGATACTCATCGCAATTTCTGATAATTGCTGATAATCCTTGGCTACTTGGGCATAATCATACGCTAGAATAAAATGCTTTTCAGCTAAGGCTCTTTTGTTTTCTGCCATGTAGAGCTTTGCCTTCCAAACTTCTATAACGGAGAAATTTTTAGCATTTCGCTCTACTTTAGTTTTATAGATATACTCTGCTCGGTCATACATTTTCAATGCCTCCTCAAAATTGTCTCTTAAATAATAACAGTAGCCTAAATTTCCATAAGCACTAGCTTGAGACTCATAACTAATCATGTCTTTAATCTGAATAGCTTGCCTAAAAGACTTTTCTGCACTATCAATTTCATCTAACCCAATATAACATTTTCCAATATTGACATAATGATAACTCAAACGAGTTTTCATGCCCGTAATTTCACAAATTTCAAGTACTCGATTATAATTTTTAACGGATTTTTCTAAATCGTTTAATCGGGTATAGATATGCCCTAGACCACTATGAATTAGGGTAAGGAAATAATAATCTTTTAAGGTTAAATTCTGGGAAGCATTATTGACTTCTTGTTCTGCTTGTAGTAATAGCTCTACTGCTTTGGTATATTCATCATACTCGCCATAATATAAGTTAATTGACCCTTTTCTAGCAATAATTCGAGCAGTTAAAATAGGGTCAGGGTAAGCTTCTAGGTGTTTTTCTGCTTTTTCTAAAAAAGATAAAGTATCTTCTAATTTTTCTAAATTAATACAAATACCTGCATAATCAATAAATATTTCAGCTTGCCTTTTTAGGTCGCCTTGTTCCTCTATAATAACCATTGCTTTTTTGAGATGTGTCTCCGCTAATGGATAATTATAAAACTGATTTTCAATAAAGGCAGAATTTAAATGAAAATTGAGCTCTTGGTCAGCATTGGGTTTTCTTTTGAGTAAGGAAAATTGTTCTTTCAAAAGAATTTTTGCCCGTTGGATATTCGTGTAAGAATAGACACTGGTAAGGTCATCAATAATTTTAGCTTTTAACTCTGCCCGTCGAGTAATCAGCAATTGTTTTTCCAATTCTTCTAAATCAAGAATAGGGGAGAAGTAGTCGAAAAGTGAATTTAATGCTGCCATTTAATTGTAAACCTAAATTGATTATGAGTTTCTATTTATTGACCCCAAATTCCTCATTTTCGCTGTTGAAAACAGCATTTGAAAAAAATGTATGGCTTTAAAAGTTTCTGGTTCTCTGACAAATCCCGTGGAATAAGATTTTACCCGTCCGATGACTACGTCGTCGGATGGGTAAAATCAGCTCATCCGACGACACTAGTCATCGGACGAACTGATTTTTCACTGGATTTGTCAGAGAACCAAGTTTCTATATGTTCAAAAAATTATAAATCTAGTGAACAATTAAGTTAGAGCGTCAGCTAAAAAACTGATATTTTAGCGGTCAGAAGTCAGACCGAAAATTGAAATTTTCTGTCAGAAGTCAGATTAAACATAGGTAACCAACTGAATGTCAAGAATTTAAATTTTTTCAATCTGACTGCTGACAGTTTATGTAATAAACGGTCTGACTGCTCACTTCTTTCTAGTGTAGTGTCAAGGAAGAAATGACGGGTTAATTAGTTCAAACACTTGGAGGTCTGAGAG
>JBGCFJ010000231.1:0-4009 GCA_045106885.1 Saprospiraceae bacterium | reverse complement strand
GGCTACTCGTTTCCAGTTGGACACTCCTGTTTAGGACAGACAACGGAAAATCTATATTTTCCGCCGCTTGGCGCAGCGAATATAGATTCGCTGTTGTCGAAAATGTGGGTAGCCCAGCCAGCGCAATTCAATCAACCTGTCCCGATCTACCTAGCAATTTTTGTAATTCATCAATTCGCTTTTGAAGTCGATTTACAGCCTTATTATCCTTAAATATTTCAAATTGGTCTTTGGCCATGTGTAATAAAATACTTTCTCTTAAATCTTTATCTACCATCCATTTAAGAAGATGAGAGTCCATTGATAGAAGATTGTTATGTACAACTAATTGAATAGCTGTCGCATAATCTCTTTGATTACCAGCTTTATTTGGATTTATTCTCTTCCAAGAACTTGCAATCTCCCCGTACACTATGAGATTAATAATATCCTGCTCATGTGCATGGTAAAGTCTACCTTTTTTGGTTCCTGCAAGGTGAGGAGGAACTTCATATTTATCAATAGCAATATTAAGCAACTTGTCGTTAGCCTTAGCAATCTCTCTTTGGACAGCAAATGGTTCACCAAGAGCTTGTGCTTCAACATATTTAAGTCGCTGAAATTCTTTGATTAAATAAATTTGAAAACGAGGCTGCATCCAATATGCAAAAGCAAAAGCAATATCTTTATGAGCATAAGTTCCTCCATATCGACCAGCTTTAGCTTCTATACCAATAGCTTTAGTCTTCTCAACCCATTCTTTCACAGATAAGGTAAAAGTAGGTTCTCCTGCTCGGTTATATATTTTTTGAAAAACATCTTTATTAAAAAACTTGTTGTGTACAATTTCCCACTCACCAAGAAAACCAACATTAGGACGAGTGCGGAAATAATTTTTAACTATTTCACCAGCCTTACCGCTCACTTGCCGAGCAATATCAGTAATACAAATATAATCTTCCTTATTTGCCCCTTGGAATGTTCTTATTTTTGTACCATCAACTTCAAATATTTTTCCTTTTGCCATAAGTCAAAACTATGTAAGGAATAGTTCATTAATAAATCTACATTTTTCTGCTTATTATTTATTAATGTACCATTCCTAATGTATCTTTTTGATTAAAAATCATTTTTTAATCTAATAAAATAGATAATTTTTACCCTACCCTACCCTACTAAAATTATTTTGTGTTTTTCGCCGCAGTGTGGCGAAAACTGGTGTATGTGAGGGTGAAACAACGAAGGGTGGTAATTTTCATTTTTAGCATGCTAGATTAGGTAATTTTAATTAGGTCATATAATACCTAATTAAAAATGATTCTTCTTGACCAAGCCCGCAATAGAGTTGAACAATATAGATTGTCCTTTCGATTAATCTGTAAACAATAATCCCTAAAAATCAATGAAGAAGACAATATTGAATCTATATTCACGAGTAGATTCCACGGAATATATCAAAGATTCCTAAAAATTACGGCTATGTTAACTTCTTCATTCTTTGAATTAAATAACAGCATTTAAACCTTCCACCTTTAATTAGTTTAATTTTGATGGAATAAGACTACAGATAAAGTCTTCCAAAACTAACGGCTACTACCCTACCCTATTCGTTTTCACAAAAGTCCTTTTCCATTAACGAAGATTCCATTACAAATAGCTATGGCTCTTTGACTATTAGTACTAGTCCATTTAACGCATCCATTTTTATAATTCCAACCAAAAGCACCATTCAAAATAGTAAATCGTTTTGTAGAAGCTTCTTTTCTATTTAAACAAATCTGGATTATCTTTCTTAATTAAAAACTCCATATACTCCTTCAACTTCATCTTTCGACGAGAAGCTTCTGTTTTTGCAATGGTATGTATATGCTCCCCTAGTCGGACTAATTTAGTAACTTCTGGTATTTTTTCTACTTTAGGAACGACTACAGGAGCTGCTTTTTTGGTTACCACCTCTACTTCCTTACCTGTTACTACGCCTATATTTTTATTGACTTCTTCCAGACTAGGAAGGCTAGATTTAATCATTGATGTTCTTCTTACAACTTTCTTAGCCATTATCTAATAATTTTATTGAATTCAGTAAACCAATTTTTAAAATTTTTCTCCGCTTTTACTTTTGGCTCCTTTTCATAAAAAGAGATTAGTGTATTAGTATTTCTGTATAATGCATAACGATTAAGTTTATTCTCCATGAATCCTACATTAATCATCGTTTGTAATTCCTCAATTTCTTCCAATAAGAATTTATCGTCTAAAGTTCTCTGTTCAAACAAATTAATAAATCCATAAATATTCAAGTCTCTCCCCTTCCCTTTCCTCTGAGATTTAACCTTCATTGCGATTTTCAAAAAATCCATGGTCGCATCCATCTGAAATGCACCTGGCACAAAGGGAATAAATAAATAATCTACAAACTGTAGGTATTTAGTAATTTCTTGCTGTCCAATAGGTAAGTTATTATCCAACTTCCCTGGAACGTCTATAAATACATAGTCATAATCATTGTCCAATTTATAAATCCCTGTCTTTTCATTCAAGAAATCTTTAACCGTCATTTGTTGTACTTGATAAGGACTTTCCTCATCATATACTTGCAAGTCCGCCATTCTTCTCCGTGCGATACTTCTTTGTTTATCTGCATCAACAATAAACACAGAATTCTCAAAAGGTGCTTGACTTAAAGCATTAGCAGCTAATAAAGTACAGGTTGATTTACCTACTCCACCTTTCTGGTTAGCAAAAATTATAATTTTGCTCATAATTAAAATAGTTTGTAAATTTTTAATAAATAAGGAGTTATTTGATTATTAATAGAATAATCAAACTGTTAAGTACCAACTCATAATTAGTTTAAAATTTCAGGGAGATTATTTTTTTATAGGAAAATAGCATGAAGAAGTATAACCTTCTGAACCGCTTGCGGACGGATGCTAGAAGCCGCTGAAAATTAATAATAATTATGTGTTAGGGAGCAGGCAATAAATAACCTACCAGAAGATGTGGTTTTAGTTTGTTCTTGTACAAGGCGGGAAAAACGGAGTTATGCCGTAGCATAATGAGTATTTTCCCAACGCTGTAGAAGGACAAAATAAAGCCGCAGAACTGGTAGATTATATTTTTCCTCGCCCCTTAGTACTTATAATCAAATACTTTAAACATGGAATATCCTAAGAATCAATGATTCTTTTGTACCACATGTTTGCGTGTTGTAGTAATCTTTCCTTATTCTCTGGTTGGTGTGTTCTAAAAAATCCATTTTCATAAAAAGTAAATTAGTTTACTAATTTATATTGTAAATTAGTTTACCTTTTATGCTGTAAACTTACATAAAGGCAATTACAAAAACTAGCCCTTACTCAAATAAATTTATATAAATTAAATAAACCACCAAATTGGAAGGTAATTACTCCCTTGAATAGAATTCTTTTAAAATAAAAAACTTATTTTAACTGATGTTACGCACTAGCACCAAAGGTGCGATATATCATAGCCTTGGGCGGTAGCCCAAGGAGAGCAGTCATTTATTATTTAATTAAAGCTCTGAAAGAGCAACATAAATTGGTTATGTCGCTCTTTCAGAGCTTTGTTTTATAGGTTTTACAAGTCATTGGGTTGACACCCAATGCTATCATATATCGCACCTTCGGCGCTAATTAATTTTCCCTTGCGTAACATCAGTTATTTTAATTTATTTCAATCGGTCTTTTAGTGGTTCAAGTCATAAGTAATTGATAGTTTAATCAAGTGTGTTTTTTCGTTAGGCAATGCCTGCTCCGATTCATTGGAGGCATTTTTTTTGAAAATAGCCTTCGCTCTTTGAGAAAAAAATAACATGAACTAAATAAAATGATTCGGGGAACCATTTTATTTAGTGAACCGCATAGCAGATGGGATGCTAACAGAAAAAGACGCCGATGTAACCTGTCTCCGATTCTTTCGGAGGATTTATGTCTTGAACTATTAGCCATTTCTGTACTTAATAAAGCAAATGATATAGCTATTTGTGGGTTAGTTCAAATATTCAAAA
>JBGCFJ010000230.1:0-2857 GCA_045106885.1 Saprospiraceae bacterium | reverse complement strand
CGCATTTTTTGAGTTTCTTAGAAGGGAAAAAGACGGTATAAATGGTTGATTATTTCTGCCACTTTGCCTTATCGATTATTCTATTTTTTAGACCGATAGACGGAAAATAATCCAGCCTAACTTCAATATTAAGGACTTATTTTTTGCTTGATAAGCCGCAAAGTATAATGTAACAAAACCTCATTAAACACTTTTAATAGTAGAATTGTTACTCTAATCAATGTACATTGCGAACCAAATTAAAGGTAAAATCATGCAAGACAATCAACTGCTAAATTACATTAACCAAGTATTAGAAAATATACCAACTGACTGGTTGCGACTGACCACGCATCGACTAGACATTTTTAATGAAAAATTGGCTAAAGTTCAATTTTTAGAACAATTTGATGCTTTATATCAGGATAATAATTCGGAATCATCGGCACTCAAGGGCTTACCCTCTGCTTATGATTATATTCGTTTAGGTCATCCATTATCCTGTGTGTTAGAATGGACGATTGCTAAAATGCATCATTTAAAACCAGAAAATGTAATTAGTTTTTCCTCTAGGATGACGCCTATTTTGGCAATTCTACGAAAAAATTTACTCGATAATCAAAGCACACAAATCCTTTATAAAGGGGATTTACCTGATTTTTTTGATGCAGACCTATTGCGAAGGGTCTATGGTTATCAATTTGAATTAAAGCAAATAGCATATCTATCAACTATTTCCCCGTCTAATGGTAGTACCATTTTCATTGCCCAAAAAGCTGGAATTACCAGCACTACACTTTCTTCAAATATTGACTTTATTGTCAATATGCCTGCGCAACTTGGAAGTATTGTCTTGATACATGGGAAACAAAATGAGGCTTACATTTCCGCTATTCAGCATGTAAGAAGAAGAGAATCCATTGCCATGACACCAGCCAATTGTTTGGTTGCTTTAAAGTTGCTAATCGGGCAAACGCTACCTGATAATCAAAACAAAACATCTAATAAAACATCGGTTTTAGCTGCAATTAAAGCTATTACAGGTACTACTACCAAAGCATTATTGGGTTCTAGTGGTCTCTCTATCCAATATGCGATTATGATGGGGCTTACACACGATGCCCTAGAAAATCATCCAGGAAAAGCCATCAAATTTATTGTTCCACCAAATTGTTATGGCGGTACCAATGACCAAGCAAGGCGAGTTGCTGCCTGCTTGCCTAATGTAACAATAGTCGATTTACCAGTAGATGGGGAGAATGATATGGTTCAAAGTATAGATACCGTCTTGACTAAAATTGCTTTAGAAGATGCCATTCCTTATATCATCGCTGAAATTCCAACCAATCCTAGAGTGGAAGTTCCAGATTTAATACAATTAGAAGCTGCGTTGCGTAAAGAACGTAAAACTGCAACTGGGAAACTTGCCATCGACCCAGTTTTTATTCTAGACCAAACATTTTGTCCGAATGTCCACTTTTTAGGGGAAGGAGAAATATTGTCAACGGTTAGAACGATTTCCTATGCAAGTGGGTCAAAGTTTCCAAGTGGTGGCCTATGTACGGCGGGTTATTGTGTAGGCAATCAAAAAACGGAAGCTTTGATGGATAAAATAGGCTTGCATTTACAGCTTTGCGATAATGAAGCCACCCATCTTCAAGTAGAAATCTTAGCTAAACAGATGCCTTCTATGAATCAAAGAATTCAAGTTGCTTATCAAAATACCCGTGAATTGGTCGATTTTATTCAGGCTACTTTACCAGCCGCAAAAATCAATTTCGTATCCCAAGCATTAGCTAAACAAGGATTTACGCCTTCTGTGTTTTCTTTAGATTTACCGACTAAAGGAAGTACACCCGAAGAAAAAGAAGCCTATAAAAGAAAATTAAATCATCAATTAATCAAATTAATGATTTCAGAAATTCCCAATGAAAGTAAGCATTGTGTGAGCTATGGACAGTTACAAGGCTGTTATTGGACCATACCTGCTACTTCTACGCAAGGAACGACGAAGGAAGGGGACAAAGATTACATTGTTCGAGTAGCGCTTTCTCCTAATATGGATGTTGAGCGCCATAAAAAGGTATTTTTAGATTTTGTTGATACCATTTGAGTATGGTGTAGCTAGTGGTTGAAGAATGTTGTCCGTTGTCGGTTATCAGTTAGGTTAGCACTTTGAAAACGGACAACTGTTTAGAATAAAAAGTACTTAAACTATTAAGCAGTGGCAGTAGGCAGTAGGCAGTCAGCAGTGGCAGTGGCAGTAGGCAGTGGCAGTAGGCAGTGGGCAGTGGCAGTGGGCAGTAGTATTAACTGTAAAGCCCTAATGTTTTGGACGTATTACTGGATAACTTCCCGTTATCCAGTAATTTTAATAGTAAGTTTCAAGTTGTTAAATTATCTAGTGGTTTGAGCACTAAGTAAGTAATAGTTTTTAATTAGCGCAATTAATTGATTATCAATGAACTGAACTAACTGCAAACTGCCTACTTTTTACTGCCTACTGCACTAGCAATATTAATTGCCGAATTAATATTGGGAAGTTACTGGATAATAGGGACTCCAAAACCATTATCATTGAGATATTACGGTCAATAGCAGTGGGCAGTAAAGCCTTGATTTTCAATACTAAAATTTTATCTAAATATTGACCGCAAAAAGATTTCAATTTATTTTTTGTGGTACCGAAGCTACGCTCCTTAAAGGAATTTTGGGTTAATTACTCCTACAGACGCAGGGGTGATTGGTTCTATTAATTTCCGAATCATGCTGGTGAGGACTTGCAGTCCGCAACCTATATTAGCTCGCCTCTGGCGAGTATTAATACATAAAACGTTCGCCAGAGGCGAGCAGGATAGAGGTTGCGGACAAAATGTCC
>JBGCFJ010000023.1:0-5863 GCA_045106885.1 Saprospiraceae bacterium | reverse complement strand
CTTACCATCCTTTAATTAATTTTAGGACTATTGATCAATAATTAATAAAAGAAGTTGATTGATTTAGTAGCTTTCGCCTAATAAAATCAACATTTCAAAAATTACTAAAACGTATGAAACGTACTACCTTTTTATTTTGCTGTTCTATGATGGCATATTTTTATTTGAATGCACAAATTACAGACCCCAAAGCAACCGAAGTTTGGGAACCTGAACCAAGAGTGGTCACCCCTGGAGCATCGGCTTCTACTGCACCTTCGGACGCCATTATTTTATTTGATGGCACTAATTTAGACGAATGGGCAAATAGTAAAGGCGAAGCAGCAGGTTGGAAAATTGGCGATGGTGCGATGACGGTGGTGAAAGGTACAGGAACGGTAGAAACTAAACGAAAGTTTGGAAGTGTGCAATTACACCTAGAATGGCGTTCTCCAGCCGAAGTCGTCAGCGAAGGGCAGGGGAGAGGTAATTCAGGTGTTTTCCTCAATGGCATTTATGAAGTGCAAGTCTTGGATAGTTACAATAATAGAACCTATTCCAACGGACAAGCAGCTTCTGTTTATAAACAACATATACCACTAGTCAATGCTTGTCGTCCTCCAGGAGAATGGCAAACCTATGATATTATTTACATGCAGCCAGAATTTAATAAAGATGGCATTAAAGTAAAATCTGGTACTTTGACCGTTATCCAAAATGGTATTTTAGTACAAAATAATATTGAAATAAAAGGCACAACGCCTTATATTGGTTTACCCAAAAATCCAGTACATGGAGATGGTCCTTTGATTTTGCAAGACCATGGAAATCCTGTGAGTTACCGAAATATTTGGGTAAGAGAGTTGTAATTTATTCAGTAGCTTAGGTTTCCAGCTTGAGTAGCATTTTTCCTACTCAGGCTAGAAGCCTAAGCTACTGAAAATCCGCTAACCCACTTCCAAAGGAATAGCCGTAGAATACTTCCGAACAGACAAACAAAACCGAGATTCCACCTTTCCTATATTAGTAACCACCGATAATTTATCCAAGACAAATTCATTATAAGCTTCAATATTTGCCAAAGCCACTTTAAGCACAAAGTCAGCATCTCCTGCTACATGGTAGCATTCCAAAACTTCTTGAAATTCTATCACCTGTTCCACAAATTTTTCAACCTCAGGACGAGCGTGTTCTTTTAATGAAATATGCACAAAAGCAAAAAGGGTTTTACCTACTTTGGCTGGATTTACTAAAGCCACATATCGGTCAATTACCCCTTCTTTTTCCAGTCGCTTCATACGGTCGAAAATAGGGGTGGTAGATAAATTGAGTTGTGCGGCTATTTCTTTGATAGTATAGCGGGCATTTTGTTGGAGTAATTGTAGGATTTTTAAGTCTATAGAGTCAAGCATAATTGATGTTTTATAAAGGTGTTTTTAATTTTCAGCTTCCTTCTTTTCAGAAAGCGTGATACCTATAGCAGCAACGACTACACAAATAACGGCGATTATTCCTTGCATAGTAATTTGTTCCTTCAATACAATGACGCCAACTAAAGCAGCTACTGCAGGTTCTAAACTAATTAATATCCCATAAGCACTATGCGAGAGCTTTTTTAATGCTTGGAATTCTAAGGTAAAAGGAATGCTGGTGGCTAAAAGTGCTACACAAAGTCCAATAAACAAAACATAAGGGTTTTGGATAAGTATTGGCACTACTGGAACAAAGAATGGAATCATAAAAATGGCCGCAATGAACATAGCAATAGTCAAACCGCTATTACCCGATACTTTTTTACCGACTCGCTTTCCTAAAATGATGAAAGTGGTCCATCCAGCACCTGCAATTAAGGCAAAAATGATGCCCCAAGTATCTAAATTTGCCCCTGATAAGGGCGATAATAATAAGATGCCTACTGCGGCAAGTGCGACCCATAAAAAATGAATGAGTCGTTTGGAGGTTATTGCAGCTAAACTTAGCGGCCCTACGAATTCAATGGCAACGACCGCTCCTAAAGGAATTCTGAAAAGGGCTTTATAAAAGAAAAAATTCATAGCGACCATGCAAATACCAAATAAGCATAATATAGCCCAATTAGCTAAGAATATTTGCCATAAGGAATACAGCTTTGCTTTAGCGGTCATCCCTAAAATAATAGCAGAAAAGACAATACGAACAGCAACCGTCCCTTCTATCCCCAAAATCGGAAATAGTTGTACCGCAATACCTGAACCCACTTGGATAGCTATAATCGCTAATAGCACTAAACCTTGAGGTGGCATTAAGTTGAAAATGGTGTTTTCCTCTTCTACCCCAATGGATGATTGGGGAGCGCTATCGGATGGCGTCATTTAATTGAATTTATGGATGCTTAACGTCCTTGAACTTTAGAAGGAAATAGTTTTTTTATTAATATAAAATATTAACCGAATAATTTTCTTTAGAAAAGAAGAATTAAGTGTGTTGGATAATATTTTTCTTTAAAAATCGTAAAAATAGAATTATTTTCTTAAATATTTAGATAGTAGATAATTATTTTAACTATAGGTATCTTTGCTGTATAATTTTTACTTTCCTACATACAACTAAATACGATTGATAATGAATCAATGCTATCTTCCAGAAAATTCTAGTATTCGTAACCTATCTAATGAATATGGAAATGAGATTGCCAAAATCCAGTTTTTCCACAATAAAGTCGAAAAACACATTCAAGTGTTATTAGGACAAACCTATGTCTTACCAGAAGTATTAGCGGCTTTTAAGGATTTTTCGACGGCACTAGCGTCCTTAATTAACCCCACCATTGATTTTGCGGAAGGACAAGTGAAGCCAAAAGACAGGGCCAATAAATATGACATTTACGATAAGTATTTTGAGGTGAATCGAGTACAAAATATGTCGTATGGACAGTTTATTCAGCAATATTTAGACACCTCTGCGGAATTGGTCAACGAATTTCAATATACTTCCATGTCAAGAGGGGAGATTGCTTATATTTTGAAAGGATGGGAAGCGGCGAATTTGATTTTATTGGCGGGTCAACAACCAACGCATCAGCATTTTGCCGAGGCAGCAGTCGTAGAAGCTGCACCCAAAGATAATAATCAAAGAGCCTTATACCGTTGGAAATTAGCGCATCATGGATTTGCGGTATTTATGATTTTTTCTGGCCATTGTTTTGAAAAAGCAATTGAAGGCTTAGAAAATGGAATGGCAGATGCCGAATTAATGGATTGGTTAGACAAAGGTGCTCATTTATTTAGAGCCACCACCGCTTGTATGGAATTTGGCAATAGCTTTACGTCCACCGTTTATAGGGGCGTCATCCGACCCGATATGAGTCGAGCTAATAAAGAAGCTAATTTACCGAATGGTTTTTCTGGCACACAGAATTATGAGTATATCCAATGGCGGAAATTAAAAATGAAATTATTAAAAACGATTAAAAGTAAAATGGAAACCTTATCTCCTGAAGTAATGGAAAAGGTTGAATTATTTAGAACTTATTATTTAGAAGACATGCATATTCATTCAATTATTGCAGGCAGAATGGTCGGAACAGAAAAATCTTTATTACAAGAAGGTTTTGGCGCGAGACGAGGAAAGCCGATGTCCATTACGGCAGGTGATATGTTGCGGATGATGGCGGGGATGCGAGAGAAAGAAGTAGCTTTTATTTTAACGATGAACGATAAATGATGAATTCGTTGTAGGATAATACATTTATTTTGACGCTGATTTCGCTGGTTTTTATGATTTTGATGAAAGGAAATTGTGAAAAAATCAAGAAAATAGTTGGTTTTATAAGATTTGATTGTTTATCAGTTTTGTAGCCAATCTCGGCTATCCGTCTAGTGTTGTAAATAGTTGATTATAAATCAATTGTAACTATCTGTCAATCGGGTATTAGACTACTATACATTTTTAGGACACGGAGTTACACAGAATTTTGGTTATCAGCACATTATAGCTTTGTGTTCTCTGTGTCTCCTTCGTGTTCTCTTTGTCCAAAAGCATTTTGTATAGTAGTCTAATCGGGTATTTGCGTCTAACCTGACACCCGATACCTGCAGCCTTAGGCCTATAGCCGCCAATCCTAGTATCATCTTAATAATCAGCGAAATCAGCGACAAAAAAAGTATTGACAAGTTTTTCTTAACACCCTTAATTTATCATTATCAATTTCTATGCAACCAAATATCCCATTAAACCCCGTTCTAGCCAAGCTACCCAAACACCTATTCCAATACGTCCATCCACAAAATTATGAACGGTATACGCCGATTAATCAAGCAGTTTGGCGCTATGTGATGCGTAGAAATATAGATTACTTAGGAAAAGTAGCGCATGATTCTTATTTAGAAGGATTGGATAAAACAGGGATTTCTGTGGACAATATTCCGAGTATGTACGGAATGAATCGGATTTTGGAAGAAATTGGTTGGGCGGCAGTAGCGGTAGATGGTTTTATTCCACCAGCGGCTTTTATGGAATTTCAAGCTTATAATGTCTTGGTGATTGCTTCGGATATTCGGCAATTAGAAAATATTAAATATACGCCAGCACCAGACATTATTCACGAATCGGCAGGGCATGCGCCTATTATTGCCAATCCAGAATATGCGGAATATTTAAGGCGATTTGGAGAGATTGGTTGTAAAGCGATTTCTTCTGCCAAAGATTATGAATTATACGAAGCGGTGCGGCATTTATCTATTTTAAAAGAAGCGGCGGATTCCTCGACAGCAGAAATTGAAGCAGCGGAGCAAAAAATCACGGACCTCCAAGAAAATATGGGCGAACCTTCCGAGATGGCATTGATTCGGAATTTACATTGGTGGACGGTAGAATATGGTCTAATAGGAACGGTAGAAAATCCAAAAATTTACGGGGCAGGTTTATTATCGTCTATTGGCGAAAGCAAATGGTGTATGTCGGAGGAAGTTAAAAAAATACCCTACGATATTAAAGCCACTTACCAATCTTTTGACATTACCAAACCGCAACCACAGTTATTTGTAACCCCAGATTTTGCCCATTTAAGTTTAGTTTTAGAACAATTTGCCAATACGATGGCATTGCGAAAAGGCGGTTTGAAAGGCGTCCAAAAACTAATCCATTCCAAACAATTAGGCACGATAGAATTAAGTACAGGCTTACAAGTTTCGGGTGTTTTTTCAAGGGTTTTAGAGAATGGAGAGGGAAAAGTAGCTTTCATTAAAACGGAAGGACCAACTGCTTTAGCCTATCGAGAAAAAGAATTAATTGGACATGATACTGCTGCCCATCCACATGGTTTTGGTTCACCATTGGGTAGCTTAAAGGGCATCAATTTAGCGATAGAAGATATGTCACCTAGAGACTTGGAGGCCTATCATATTTACGAAGGTCGGACGGTCGAATTATTATTTGAAGGCGATATTTATTTAAAAGGAGAAGTGGTCACAGGAACTCGTAATTTACAAGGGAAAATCCTTTTGATTACTTTTAAAAACTGTTTGGTTAAACACGAAGAAGAAATCTTATTCGACCCTGCATGGGGTATTTTTCATTTAGCAGTTGGTAAGGAAGTGGTATCTGCTTTTTCTGGTCCTGCGGATAATGCTTCCTTTAATTTGATTGAACATGAATTGAGTGTTAGTCCTACTATTGATACCAAAACGGAGGAAATAAAGACTTTAGAGGATTTATATACACAGGTTAGAAAGTACCGAGAAGGGGAGGATAAGACCATTGATTTAGCTAGAATATTGGCGACTGTTGAAAAGGATTATTCGGTGGAATGGTTGCTTTTATTGGAGGTTTATGAGTTGGTGCAAACTACTGATACGCTATTGGCAGCAGAGGTTTTGCACTTATTAACCCAACTAAAAGATAGTCG
>JBGCFJ010000229.1:0-4889 GCA_045106885.1 Saprospiraceae bacterium | reverse complement strand
ATCACATATAATGCACCCTCTTCCCTTATCATGGCGGTATCTTTTTTTGCTTGTCGATTGCTTTTTTTCTTTATAATGGGTCAAGTTCATTGTTTTTTGCCAAAATTAAGGCTTTTACCGATATTTTGCGGTCAATGGTTTGATTGTTAAGATTGTTTGATTGTCAACGTCATACAAGCAACCATTAAACAATTTTGTCCAACTATTTAGTTAGATAACGCCTACTCAAAAAGGGTAAAAATTTGCTCAATATTTTTTAGCAACAATATTTCATGACTAAATTATTATTTAAAAACTTCCTTCGCTCAAAAGGCTTACTATTTGGGCTTTTATTACTCTTCGTATCAGGCTTGGTAAGTTTACATATCGGTAAAATTTTCTTAGCACAACAAGCGAGCATCGAAGAAAAAACCGTAGAATTTCAAAAAGAAAATCATCAGCAACACCTCGACTACCAACACGGAGAAATGGGGCTGCTGTTGTATTATATTCGCTTTGGTATCGTTAACGAGACGCCTGCTTTAGCAGGATTATCTATTGGGCATCGAGATATTCAAGCGAGCGTCAAAACGGTCAATATTCGTAATTTGGAAGAACAAAAACACTCGACTAAATTGCTCAATCCTTTTTACCAATTATTGGGAAATATGGACTTTAGTTTTGTGCTAATTTATTTATTTCCACTCATTATTATTGGCTTATGTTTTAACTTATTATCCGAAGAAAAAGAAGGGGGAACTTGGCGATTAATCCTCAGTCAATCCGATAATCCGTTGCGGGTTTTGCGCACTAAATTATTCCTTCGATTGGGGAGTGTTTTGGCAATACTGTGGTTGTTACTAGTTATTGGAAAAATCTATTTATCGATTCCTTTGGATACCGCTTTTGCTGCTTTTGGATTAATGGCGACGGTATTTAATTTTTTGGTTTGCCCTTGCATGGTGGGTAGCGAGTTTGCAAAAAACATCTGCACAAAATGCTTTATTGATGCTCTTTTCTTGGGTGGCTTTGACCATCTTGATTCCCGCATCTGTCAATGCTTTGGTTGTCAATTTATACCCCGTCCCAGAGGCATACAGTAGCGTGGTGGACAGTCGAGACGGGTACCATACCAAATGGGATTTACCAAAAGAACCGACTATTAAAAAATTCACCGACCACTATCCGCAATTTGCGAAGTACCAACATCCCGAAGGGAAGAGTTTTAGCTGGTATTGGTATTTTGCCATGCAGCAAATGGGGGATGACGAAGCGGTTGTCGCCACTAAAGCGATGAAAGCCAAATTAGAACGGCGTAACAGTTTTAGTCAAGAGGTTGGCTATCTTTTTCCAAGTATGCACACGCAGTTGTCGCTCAATGCATTCAGTCAATCAGACATGACGAATTATTTGAATTTCATGAACGCTTTGGAACAATTTCACGAGGCAAAACGACTGTATTTCTATCCTAAGATATTTGATAATTCACCCATTGCGGAAGAAGATTGGACGAGTATGAGCTTGGACTATTTTCGGGATAGTCGAGCAGTGAATTGGTGGACTTTGTTGCCGTTGGTTTTGATTGGCTTATTGTTGGTTTTTGACGGGGAGAGACGCTTGTCTAACGTAATGTAGACTGATATATCAGAAATGATAGATTATTTACTTAGGCGCTTACACAAATTTTAAAACCAACAAATTGTCGATATTTTAAAATGTCGATAACCGTTAATCTCAAATTTAACTTCAACCTCAAATTCCCATCGAAGGTGGTTTAAAATTGAAAATTTGAAATTGAAAATTAAATTTCACTTAGGCGCTTACGCAAAATTTAAAACCAACAAATTGTCGATATTTTAAAATGTCGATAACCGTTAATCTCAAATTTAACTTCAACCTCAAATTCCCACCGAAGGTGGTTGAAAATTGAAAATTAAATTTTACTTAGAACTCTATGCTAGAACTTGTACTTAAAAATTATATGGTAATTTAGAAAAATGGGATGAAATTTGAATTTATTTGGGATTTAACCCTTTATATGTCTATTCTTAGCAACATTTGGATTAACCCTTTCTGTAAAAACTCCGTATATTAGCGTGTTCAAGGTCTCATTTAGAGCGTTATTAGAAATAGCAAATAAATTTTATACTTTCATTTTTAAAAATGGTACTAATTTAGCTTTAGGTAAGAAAACTAAAATTAGACCGTCACCTATACTTATAAGAAAATAAATGAATCAATTGGTAATAAATGTTGCTTATATAGCTGATAATCAATCTGTCGTAACTAATTTGACAGATAAACTGAATGTCAATAATGTTCATTTTAATTTAATTAATGTAAGCGCTCTTGCCTTAGGGGAAGATTTGTATCGACATTTAGTGGTTGAGGGGCGTCCATGTTTATTAATTATTAGCGATAATTTTTTGAAGTCTACCGCTTGTTTGAAGAATGGACTTAACTATCTACAAGCTTTAATAAAAAATGAACAAGTTATTCCAATTATTATTGATGGCGTCTCTGCTGATGCAACTGGTAATAAAGTAACTACTCCTACTGAATTTGAAAAAGTGAGTAGTGTCATTAAATATATGAATTTTTGGCAGGAAGAATATTTAGATTTACGAAAGTTGAAACGAAATATTCCAGAAGATGAAGAAGAAGCTTTTGTCGAGAAACTAAAAACTGTAAGAAGTATGTCTTCGGAAGAAGGGGAGTATTTAAGAAAGGTAAGAGACACCAATTACTATACGTTAGCAGAATTTTCTGCTAATAATTTTGAAGCCTTTTTTAGAAATTTTGGAGATGAAACAGCTTATCTGAAGTTTGTAGCGATAGAAAATGGTGGTCAACCAGCAGTTGAAGAAAAAGAATTCGCAACACCAATAGTAACGGAAGCAGCTACCAATGACTTTTTACCACTCGAGCAACTAATAATTGAAAAAGAAAAATTAGAAACAATTGCTGATTTAAGTATAGCGAATGGTCCTTCCTCTGATTCTGAAGCCGAAATGCCTACTCTGGACTTGAACGCATCACTACCTTTTAATGGTTCAATTAAAGAGCTGAATCCTAATGAAATTGATATCGAAGCTTTAATGGATGCTGACCCAGAATGGGCGGCGGCTAATGAAGAAGAAATAGAGTCTTTAGAAGAGGAAGAAGCCGATAATTTAGGAGATAGACCATTAACTGATACAGAGTTATTAGCATTGGGATTGGCAGGTAAATTACCTGTTAATGAAACGACTCCGAGGGTCGATACTGCAAATGAGGAAGAAGAGATGATTTCTTTAGATGATTTAATGGGCGCTGAATTTTCAGATATTTTAGAGGATACTGTACCAGAACAGACGAATGATTATTCCGATAAGCCAGATTTGGCAAAAGAAACGATAGAAGAGGCAATGATGCCGTCATCGACTGATTTGTTTAGCCAATCAGAAGAGACCCCTGAAGTAGCTTTAAGTGAGACGGAAACGAATTTTTCTGAAGATTTCGAGGAGGAGGAGGAGGAATTAGAAGGGTATTTTATGGAAGAAGGAGAAGAAACGGATGAACTAGAAGAAGAATTAAGCGAATTAGAGGTATTAGAATCTGCGAATACCCTTGTTCAATCTGGAAAAACAGAGGAAGGCATCACTTATTTAAGGGAGGTGCTAATAGAAGCACCTGAATTTGTTTCTGTGAGGTATCAATACGCTGCTTTTCTGGCTCAATATCAAAATGATTTTAAAGAAGCCTCTAATCAACTCGCCATTTTATTAGAGCAAGAGCCTAATAATATTTCAGCTAAGTTTTTTTTAGGAGAGTTAGCAGAAGCAGAAAGAGATTATTTGATGGCTAAGAGTTATTATGAAAAGGTGCATGAAGAAAATACGGATTTCCCGAATGTAGCTTATAAACTAGGCATGTTGATGGTGAATCATTTAAAAGAAGACCCAGCAGAAGCAGCTAATTATTTTGAGCTTGCCTATGCTCAAAATCCTAGTAATATTAATGCTTTATATCAATTAGGTTTATTACAAACAGAGGAATTAGAACAAGAAGAATTGGCGATTCAATCCTTAAAAACAGTTTTAGAAAAAGCACCAGAACATCCTTTTGCGAATTATGACTTAGCGATTATTTATCATAATGAAGGGGATAGGGCGAGTGCTTTAGCCTATTATGAAAAAGCAGCAATTGTTAATCCTGAGCTTAAAACCTTGGTTAATGACCAGGCTTTTGCTATTGCGCAGGAAGAAATGGAAAATACTATTTATGAGGAGGAACAAGAGGAGGAAGCAGTAGCAATCGTAACAAAAATAGAAGAAACAGTTACTGAAGAAGAATTACTAGTTACCAAGCTAGTAGATACTAGCCCTTTGGTCACTTCAGAAATAGCAACGCCACCTCCAGTTGTATCAGAAACATCAGATGCCTTTGAATTTCCATTTGAAGAACCCGATAATATAGCAATCATTCCACCGTCTATTGAGGAAGTACCAGAAAAGGAGGAAGTGCTGCCTGTAAAGAAAAAGACCAAGATTGCTTTAATTACTGGTGCAACTTCAGGTATAGGCAAAGCCACTGCTATAAAATTGGCGCAAGAAGGCTATCAGTTGATATTAACTGGTAGGAGATTCTCCAGATTATTCCAACTCAAAGACCAATTTGAAAAAGATTATGAAGCAAAGGTGAGGTTATTGCCTTTTGATATAAAAGATTCCAATGCCGTACAAGCTGCGCTGGCAGAACTAGAAGAAGAATGGCAATCCATTGATATTTTGATTAATAATGCTGGATTGGCAAAAGGTGAAACTGCTATTCACGAAGGCGAATTAGGTCATTGGGATAGTATGATAGATACCAATATAAAAGGCTTATTGTATGTAACTAGAGAAATAGTCCCTTATAAAAAAAAAAAA
>JBGCFJ010000228.1:0-3173 GCA_045106885.1 Saprospiraceae bacterium | reverse complement strand
GGAAATCATATTTCTCAATATACAGGGAGTGATTTAGTACTCATTGGTTCAAACATTCCTCACTTGAATTTTGATTATGGGGTCAAAACAGAATGTGAAAAAGTCGTCCTACAAATTCACCCTGATTTTAAAGCACAAACTTTTGCCCAATTGCCTGAATTAGATAGTATCAATGAACTCTTTGATAAAGCTCGACATGGTATTGCTTTTCATGGAATGACTAAAAAGATGGTTGGCAAAAGGTTATTACGATTTCCCAAAATGGCGCCCTTTAACCAATTTCTAGAAGCTTTATTTTTGTTCGAATTATTGGCAAAAAGCAAAGACTATACCCTACTCCACGAGCAACCTTACGTCAATCAATACAGTCAAAAAGAACAAGACCGAATTCGCCATATTTACGGTTTTATTGACCAACATTATCAGCGAAAAATCACCTTGGAAGAAGTCGCTGCTTTAAGTAATTTAGGCAGAGAAGCCTTTTGTCGCTATTTCAAAAAAGCCACGGGCAATACCTTCGTTGAATTTTTAAACCAATATCGTATTAGTCAAGCCAAGCGGCTTTTGTTAGTCAATAAAAATGTCAGCGAAACTTGCTTTAATTGTGGCTTTGAAAGTTTGTCTTATTTTAATCGGATATTTAAGAAAGTGACGGGGGAGAATCCTAGTGCTTTTAAGAAGCGACATTTGACTTAGAGGGTGGCTGAGAGTAGGTTGTAAAGCCTATATGCAGGCGAGTAATATTTATTTTTACCATGGAGAAACGGAGGACATAGAGTTAACAGAGTTTTTGACGAGTATAGCTTAAATTGTTAGTTTATGTTCGAGAGAAGACTTAATAATAATTGACAAATAAATCTATTGCTGGCTAAAAGTGGTCTTTTTTGATAGATTTAGCCAAAGTTAATTTTTATTTCTGGCTAAAAGTGGTATTTTTGTATAGATTTAGCCACGAATAAATAATTATGGAAGAAGGTTTGTTAATTGGAAGAGCCCAACAAAAGAAGATATTCAAGGAAGCATTGGCTTCAAAAAAATCAGAATTTATTGTCGTTTATGGTCGGCGACGAGTAGGTAAAACTTATTTAATTAAACAAATTTTAGGGCAGCAGATAGATTTTGAAATGACGGGGATTCAAGATGGGGATTTATCTGACCAATTAGAAAATTTTCAGGAAAAATATATAGAATTTTCAGGAAATGAAGATGCAGGAAAACCCGTCAGTTGGATGAAAGCTTTTAATATGCTAAAACGGTATTTATCCAAATTAAAACCAAGGGAGCAAAAAGTTATTTTTTTGGATGAATTGCCTTGGATAGACACCCATAAATCGAAATTTTTAGGCATGTTAGGGCATTTTTGGAATGATTGGGCGGTTTATAACAAGGTGTTATTGGTCGTTTGTGGTTCGGCGGCTTCTTGGATGATAAAAAATGTCTTAAATAATAAAGGCGGTTTACATAATCGAGCGACCCAATATATCCCACTTCAACCTTTTAATTTATTAGAAACAGAACAGTTTTTACAAGCAAAAAAAATAAAAGCCAACCGTTACCAAGTCGTCCAGTTATATATGGCTTTAGGCGGCATTCCTTATTATTTAGACCTCTTAAAACCCAGTCAAAGTATTCCTCAAAACATCGACCGATTATGCTTTGATACGGATGGTTTTTTACGCAATGAATTTGACCGTCTTTTTAAATCTCTTTTTGAAAAAGCAGATAAACACATAGCCGTCGTAAAAGCTTTGGCGACCAAATGGAAAGGATTAACTCGGAAAGAGATAGCTACGCTTACAGGTTTAAGCAATGCAGGAAGTTTAAATCGTATCTTGGACGAATTAGAACGCTCTGCTTTTATCCAAGTTTACTTTCCTTTTGGCAAAAAGAAAAAAGGCAGTCTCTTTCGACTAACCGATAATTTTTCTCTTTTCTATCTCAAATTAATTGCCCAACGTAATTTACGCAATCAACAAAATGTATTTTTGAAAATTTTCACCAACCAAGCATTTAAAATTTGGTGCGGTTATACCTTTGAGAATACTTGTTTTATCCATTATCGGCAGATTGCTAAAGCACTCGGTATTGCTGCTATTTTTCACGAATTTTCTAGTTTTCAATTCCAAGGTAATGACACTTATAATGGCATTCAAATTGATTTGTTGATTGATAGAGCAGATGGGGTTATTAATTTATGCGAAGTAAAATTTGCGAATGCCAATTATAAATTAACACCTGCCTATAAACAAAATTTAAGGGAACGAGCCGATATTTTTGCCGCTGTTTCCAAAACTCGAAAATCTATTTTTACGACTTTAATTACGACTTACGGTTTGCATAATGCAGCGGAACATGTTGATGTTTTGCAGAATGTATTGACTTTGGATGATTTGTTTCAGGATTGAGTTGTCTAATTAATGTACATGGAGAGAATTCTAGTATTTTTAACCAGTAATATTTAACATAAAAAGGAATGTTCTTTGTACTCTTTGAATAATACCTTAATTCCTTAGAACATGTCCAAATCTATCCTCCTCTATTTAATTCCACTTTTTTTATTTTGTCAATGCAAAAATAATTGCGCTGATATTTATGACCCTGTTTGTGGTAATGATGGTCAAAATTATCGAAATCCATGTCATGCTAATACATTGAGAGTGAGTTATACTGAAGGATTATGCAAATACACAAAACAAGGAAAGGTAATTTATCTAGGGGATAATTGTGGTTGGGTTTTTAAAACTGATTTTTCTCTTAAAAATGAAATGTCGCCTGATGTTTATTTCCAAATGTCTAATTTCCCAGATGATTTCAAAAAAGAAGGATTAAACGTTGAAATCATTTATACCAATATCTCTGATGCGATAGGGGGATGTATGGTAGAAGAAGAATTAGTTTACCTTATTCATATTTCAGTAGTCGAATTACAAAAGGTATAAATGGCTAAAATGATTTATTCTTAAAATAGTAGTTTTTACATTGGTTGTCTTATTTTTACCCCATTAAACAACCAATTCCTTATCAATGAAGAATCTTTTCCTACTGTTTTTGCTATTCCTTACGGTTAATAGCTTTGCGCAAAACGACTATTTTTTCCCTGCCAATGCGCAATTTGACCCAACTATTCCAACTCCCGAACAATTTCTAGGTTACGAAGTTGGGGATTTTCATAC
>JBGCFJ010000227.1:0-2084 GCA_045106885.1 Saprospiraceae bacterium | reverse complement strand
CTTCTTCGCATTAATCTCATGAAAGAAAATATCATCATTCGGCACATCAAAATTCAAGCGTTCCACTTCTGCATTATTATCCAAAACAAATTGCACGGTGCCAAAATCAAACCAAGCATGCGGCTGATTCCAGTTTATTTTAAAGGTATTTAAATGCCAATGAGATAAGGTCGCATTCAAAGCAGGAGCACTTTTGAAATTTAAATGAAGTGCACCGTCTTTTGACGTCACTTCAATGTCGCCGTACATTTCACAACGATAATTGCCCGTATAACCCGCTAAAAGTAGGGTAGCTTGCGTATTTTTTAAGCGTTTATCAATTCGACCTTGTTTTCTATCGGTCCAACTTTTTTCCCCTTTTGCCTGTGCTTCTAGCCCGAATTGATGCCAGTCATTGCCTTTGATACCTAAGTATTCATCTAAAACATGGTACATCATCCAAGTACTTACCCCTTTCATGCTATTGGTCAAAATGACAATGCCTAAGTCGGCTTCTGGCACCATCGTTACTCTAGAATACATACCATCATAGCCACCACTATGATTCACGATTTGGTGACCGCCATAATCAAAAGTTCCCCAGCCTAAGGCATAAGCAGAAAAATGACGAGACGGAAATAGTTTTTTACTAGCGTGGCTGACATTATGGTTATTATGTGGCTGCCAAAGGATTTCTTGTGCTTTGGTTGGATAAATTTGTTGGTCGCCCACTTTACCAGCATTCAAATGCAATTGCGTCCATTTCAACATATCGTCTGTAGAAGAAATAATGCCACCAGCAGCGCCCATATTATCCCAGTTGGTCCAAGCAATCGGTTCGTTATTAGTATGACTATCATGAAAAGCATGTGGCGTGGCTACATTTTTTAAGTTGGTTAAATCATTGGTAGAGGTAATCGTGCGATTCATGCCCAATGGTTTGAAAATTTTAGCTTTCGAAAATTCACTCCAAGTCTGACCACTTACGGCTTTAATGACTTCTCCCGCAGTAATAAACATCAAATTGGTATAGCCATAGCCTGCTCGAAAATCATAAGCTTGCGGTACTTTTGCGGCTCTTTTGACGACTTCTTCGGCGGAATAATTACTTTTATACCAAATCGCATCGCCACTAAAAGTGCCTAATCCAACTCGATGGCAAAGTAAATCCCTAACTGTTGTATGTTCGGTCGAATAATCGTCGTATAATTCAAAATAGGGCAAGTATTTTTTGACAGGGTCATCCCAATTTAATTTCCCTTCTTCGACTAGCATTGCAATAGAAGTGGCTATAAATGCCTTCGTATTAGAGGCAATGGCATATAAGGAAGCGCCATCTGCTTTAGGTGATTTTCCTTTTTCTAAAACACCATATCCTTTGGATAAAACGACTTTACCATCTTTGATAATGCCCACAGAAATACCTGGAATGTCCCAATCTTTGTGGACTTTTTGGAAGTAGGTGTCTAGGGATTTGGCATTTGGTTGGGCAATTATTATTTGAGTGGTTGCTAAGAAGCAGAGAATAAAGAAGAGTCTAGACATAATGTTAGTTTAGTTAGGTGGAATTTAATTTTCAATTTCAAATTTTCAAAATCCGTGGGGAGATTAAACCCGTGGAGCAGAATTATTTTTCTACGAATTTTTATCAACAATAATCAGAATAACTTCGGAAAAAACCGAGGCACTGCTTCCTGATATTGTTTATACAAAGGATATTTATTCGCAGAAATCCCATCACTAAATTCCGAACTATTATAAAAAAGGAGTAAAAGTAATAAACTACCAATCATTGACCAATTAATTCAAGCACCAGTTGCAACCACACTAAATAAATAGAAGGTCAACCATATAGCTTGTTCCGCAAAATAATTTGGATGGTGAGACCGATTCCATAAACCGCTGGTCAAAAAGCCTTTAAGATGGGCGCAGTACTCCAAATTTTATCCGTTTGGCTGTAATTGTGTAAGTACTCAATCGGTAGCACAACTTGTTCCGATTCATCGGAAGGATTTATCCTGTCCTGTTTCCAAGCCTTCAGGCTTGGTTGCCATATAGTGTAAAAAGCCTAAAGGCTTTTAAACGGGACAGACTGAAGTCTGTGC
>JBGCFJ010000226.1:0-5933 GCA_045106885.1 Saprospiraceae bacterium | reverse complement strand
GTTGAACGTAAAAATTCATGTTCAACTCTTTCAGAGTTGCGAGATTTGATGGAGTTCATCATCATCCCACCGCATTTTATACGGGGTTATTCACGTTTAATCCCATTCGGGATTCGTTATTTGCCAAATTGGGAATTACTGAAAGTACCTCAAACCGAAAGCCTTTTTCTTGGAGCAATTCATTTAAGCCTTCAGGACTATTTTCTGGATGCTGTTTCCTCATTCTTTAATTTAAAGAATCTGGAAACAGGTGATTTTATCGCCTGTTTCCAATTCTGTTATGCTTGTTTATTTGTTTTATAGAGTATAAACTATTTAAACTGAATATTCTATTTAAAGTATATAAACTCAAAGTTTTAATTTTCTAAAATATTCCCCAACCTTCTGCCGACTCAAGCCTACCCTTTCCGCCACTTGAATCCGAGTAGGCTTTTTGCCCAATTCTTTTTCCAATAGTAAGAACGCCGAAAATACAAATTCTTCATTTCTAGAAAAATCTTTCCGTTTAGGTTTTTTGATGCCCTTCTTTTGGCGGATAGATTTTCTAGAAATGTCAACTTTTTTTATTGAGGAACAAGGAGTTACACAGGATTTGGCACTTTTTTTCCGTGACCGTTTAATTTTGGGTCTGGTTGGTATTCGTCGTGACCGTTTCCCAAATCAGCTTCCTCATCCAAAGGAACGATTAGCGCAGGTTTTTCACTCATGGTCATAATTAACCGAATTTCAGCGACCAGTGCCACCCATACCAAGAACACCAACACATACCACAATTCTTCGTTTCCCCAATGTGCCGCCATTCGTCCAGCTTCAAAGTGGTCGTAGATACTTAGAATCACAGAAGCACCAATGCCTAAAATACCATTCCATTTGTTACCCCGTACCAAATCTCTAACGCCAGCGAGTCCAAAGCCAAAGCGCAATAACTCACTAACCACCGAAATCATACCCGCTACAATCAAACCAATCGACGGTAATTTCTCACTAAATAAATCAGCGAGGTAGTTGTATTTCAAGACACCAAAAGCAAAAAGAGAAGCGCCAAAGGAGAGAATAATTAAAATGGGACTGATGTCCGTCAAAAATTGTTGGGTAGATGTTGCCCAGTAATCCTGTTCTTTTAAATCAGAATTTTGCATATTTGTAAAGTTATAAATTAACATTTGCCAGTCCGTTACATCCTTTCCGCCAAGATAGATTTGTAATGGCTGGCATTTCTAGCCTAATTAATAGCCGCAGCTTTTCTCTTCGCCGCATATTGTTTGATTGCCAATTCTATCACTGCACTCTCTGTTCGCATTTCCGCTCTAGCAATTTCTTTTATCGTTTTGTCTGTAGTATCTTGAATGCTAATGTTCTTTCTAATTTTTGCCATGACTCATAAGATTTGAAGGTTTACATAATTGTGTGTATGTTTGTGTAAATTTACACACAATAAACTATTTAAACAAATTATTCAGTATAAACTGTTTAAATAGTTTATACTCTATAAATTAACATAAAATGAGCGAAACACGAGTTTTGACGGTCGCTAACAGTAAGGGTGGAGTAGGAAAATCGACCGTAACCATTCTTCTAGCAGCAGCATTAGCCAAGCAGCAAAAAAAGAAAGTCCTGATAATTGACACTGATTCTCAGAAGTCAGTAGCCAAGTGGTTGTTATCTGAAAAGGGCGATTACGAAACCTCCCCATTGGTTGCAGTAGAAGCCATGCCACCGATGCATGTTCACTCGTACTTAGAAAAATTTGGCGAGGATTATGACATTATTTTCATCGACGTTCCAAGAATGACAGACGGGATGAATGAAACGGCAAACGTCCAATTGCTTTATTTCTGTGACTCGATTTTGATTCCAGTCCTAGGTACTCGACTCGATGTATCTAGTACCGTAGATTTTTATCGAATTGCTAAAGATGCAGAAACCATTCGACAAAAGAACGATATGAGTTGCCAAGTCTTTGGGTTCATCAATAAAGAAAATCAGCGGAAGGACAACCAAGAAGCAAAAGCCATTTTAAGCGAACGGGTCGGCATGGATATGTTAGACCACAGTTTAAGAGACTTAAAACTTTTCACCGAACCTTCGCTTTTTGAATCCATCCTCGACAGCAAAGAAGGAACAAGAAGGTTTGAATCATTTTTTAAAGAAGTTTGCAAAAAATTAAAATTGAAATAGATGGCAAAGAAAAAATCTTGGGGCATCAACCTAGATACTGCGAAAGATGCCGCCAAAGCCTCCATACGAGAAACGACGCACTCCGAACCTAAAAAGAAAGTAGGCAGACCCAAAACGGTTATTGAGAAAACCGCAAAGGTGCAGATTTACGAAGATGCTAGAGTCCTAGCCAAAAAAGTATCTGCCATCGAAGAAGTAACCATGACCGATTACATGAGCGACCTGATTCGTAGAGATGCCGCAGCAAAAGGAATTAAATAGAAAGAACTATTTATTCTGTTTATTTAGTTTAAATAGTTTATACTCTATAAATTAAACTTTAAAGAAACCTTCAACTCAAATAAAATCTCGGCATTCAAAATTGACTAGATTTTGGAGCAAACGATTTTAAGGCGTTTTAAGAAACCTTTTTTTTGAAGCAAGTTCATTGGTCTTGAATCAGATTATATTTCAACACAGCTCAAAAAAACGCTGTCACAGGTGAATGGGGGAGCGATTACAAAAGCGGTTGCATTATCCTAATTGTCGGACGCAACAGAATTACAATTCAGTTTCCCCCCCAAACCCCCCGATTGAAATTTATTTTCGAGGAGGAAAGGAGCGGCTTGGCTGAAAGTGACGTCACAATTTGACTTTAAAGGAAGAATAGGGCTATATTTGTAGCATCAAAGGAAGATATCCGACTGGGTAGACTTCCTTTTGTTATGTCCATAGAATACGTATTGACAGAAAAAGGGAAGGAATTCATTAGGGTTTCTTCCCTTTTTAATCTTTTTATAATTAATAGAGTATAAATAGTATAAACTGTTTATTTAGTTTAAATAGTTTATATATCAAAATACTATTTCTTCCTTTGATAGTGTCGAGTGAGGAGCTCGGCACGCAAAGGAGGTTTAAAGCTTACGTCAATGCTGATTACTAGAACCGATTATAATGAAGTCAATATCTTACCATTTCATCTTCAAGAAGCTTTACTTCAGAAATCCAACACGAAGTACCAAAGTATTTTTTTATTGATGTTAGACTGCGGTTTAAGAGTTTCTGAAGCCATTTCTTTACAAATCAAACACTTTAATTTCTTTACCCAAGAAGTGATGGTCAAATCGCTTAAAAAGAGAGGGAAACAATTATATCGGAAGATACCCATGACGACTAGATTACTAGATACCTTGGGAAAGTATTGGAAAGGACTCAAAGACAAAACACCAGATGCCTACATTTTTCCACCAGGTAAATCAGCAACTAGAGGCAAACACATCAATCGAACTTCTGTCTGGCGACAAATCAAAAAGAAAACGAATGGACATGTTTATCCACACATGCTCCGTCATACGTTTGCCACTAGAGTCGTGAATGAAGGAAATGATATTCGAGTGGCACAAGATTTATTGGGGCATGCAGACATGAGAACTACGCAAATTTACCTCCACGTAGCGGAAGCAGATAAGCGAATAGCCATCAAATCTATTGAGCGAATACCGTGGTATTTGAGATTTTACCATAAATTTTTTCCAGTACAACAAATCATCTTAACACCGACCAGAGCAGGCATGACCAATTACCACGTTGGCAGAACCAAGGAACTGGCGAAACTAAGCGACTTGATGCAGAAGAAAGTCAATACTTACGTGAAAGGACCGCAGGGCGTTGGGAAATCTCATATTCTGGATGCGATTGAAGGAGATAAGATTCTAAGAATGGAGGAATTTGGTGGCAAGAAGCATCTGGTCAATTTACTAATGACGTTGTTTGAAGGCGACAAGGCGAATATTTGTTCGATGTTGTATGGCAGAAACATTAGTCAAGAGGAAGTGGAGCAATTACCAAATAGCAAAGACATCATTATTGACCAACTGAGCCGAGACCGACAAGATTTAACGAAAATCATTAACAAGGAATCTGTCAAAAGATTGGTCGAATTAGCCATTCAAATTACAGAAAAAGATGAATATACTATCATTATTGATAATGTAACAAGCATCACCCCCGCAGGAGTCCGAACGTTAGAGAAGCTAAAAAACCACTTTCATCTAATCGTTGCCGCCAGAAATATTAAAATTGACCGAGGCACTTTCCTTACAAACTTTGAGAAAATAGAATTAACCGAACTCAATCGAGCAGAAGCAACGGAACTTATCAACTTAGCCTCCAAGGATATTTACACCCGAATCGAAGATTACGAAGCCTACAAAAATCATATTTGGGAAAATACCAACGGAAATCCATTATTCATTATCGAGATGATTGACCGCTATTCCAAAGAAGCTAATATCAGTTTGGAGATTACCAAAGACATTCAACATACCACCGCACTTAAAGAGATTAACATGGCAATGCCCTTAATTATTGGCATTTCTGCTTTGATGATATTGAGATATTACGGCAGAGAAGCAGGAGAAGACAGCAGCGCCTTTATGTTTCTAGGGGGCATTTTCTTAGTATTTGCGCTATTTGCTCGACCGTTGGCGAATCTAGGTAAGCGAAAATGGGTTTAAAATAGAATATACTGTTTATTTCGTTTATACTATTTATACTCTTTAAATTATTAAAATCATGACAGCACCCAACCACATAGTAGGCGGCATCACCATCACAGGCATAGCGGGCGGATTTCTAGGTATCAACATTCTAGAATCTCATTGGTACTTAGTCACCATCTTCGTTGCGGCGCAGTTGCCAGACATCGACCACACCAAATCTTTTATTGGACTGACCTTTTACCCAATTGCTAAATACCTCAATCGGAGTTATGGACATCGAACCATCACCCACAGTTTGGCGGCTTTGGTCACTTTATCGCTACTGGCAGGAATGGCAAGTGTCTATTTTACAGATTCCAAGATTTATGGGACGATTTTCTTTTTAGCGTATTTATCGCACCTTATTTTAGACATGACGACGGTTCAAGGGGTGCCGTTATTTTATCCCTTCCTCAAAAATCCTTGTGTGGTGCCTGGCGACCCTAAGATGCGTTTTGAATCTGGTAATATTAGAACAGAGTCGATGGCATTTTTCTTCTTTATTGCGATGGGCGTCTTCATGCAGCCATTGATGGAATCCGGTTTCTGGACGGTGTATAACAAAAGTTGGGGAACTCCAGCTCATTTATATTCAGAATTTAGGAAATCTGACGATTTATTGGAAGTCGAATATTTTGGAAAAAAGGGCAGCGATAGAGTAGAGGGGAGTGGTTATGTTATCGAAGCAGCGAAGGAAAAGGCAATTTTGGTGCAAAACGGTAAATTCTTTATACTCGATGCCAAAGACTTTGTGATTGAAAAGGTGATTCCGACCCACACAGGACGAAAGTACTTTTACCAGAATCTAAGTTTTGTGAACATAGATATCGACTCCCTCAATCTGTTATGTTTAGACCAACTGATTACTAAAATGGAAGTCCACGCCAATAAGGAGTTTGTCGCTTGGGCAGATGATTTTGAGCAACCAGCAGCCAAGAAATTCAAAGGCGAGTTACACAGTAACTTATTTTTCCAGCAAAAAGAAACCAAGGAAACCGAGCTGGCGACCTATCGCCATGTGACCAATCCTAGAATCAAGTTACTCCGAGACAAATTAGCCCGACTCCAAAACCAACAAGCCAAAGCCCAAGTAAAGGGAACACAGCACCAAAAAAAATTGGACCAATTGCGCCAACAATCGAAACAGGAAACGGATTATTTGAAAATAGAGCAGCTGCTCACGGAAATTAAGGCGTTGGAAAAAGTACCGAAACCTAAGGATTATAGCGACCAGAT
>JBGCFJ010000225.1:0-6984 GCA_045106885.1 Saprospiraceae bacterium | reverse complement strand
ACGCAAAATTTAAAACCAACAAATTGTCGATATTTTAAAATGTCGATAACCGTTAATCTCAAATTTAACCTCAGATTCCCGCCGAAGGTGGTTTAAAATTGAAAATTTGAAATTGAAAATTGAAAATTAAATTTTACTTAGCTATTTATAACTGGTTGTTTTAATTAATTATATCAATTAATTGCCGAGTAATTGTACTGTTGGTGCTGTAGTAGTCCGTATGAGAAGGGCAGCGGCAGCAAGTTAATGGATTTTCCTTCCTTTAGTCTAAAAAACAAAATAAATAAAAGCATTACCATCAAAAGTTCCAAAAAAGGCAATCAACATAAGTACTGTTGCAAAAGAGACAGTTCTAAAGACAGGTTTATTAGTAACTAAGTGGCTGAAATTAAATTTAAGGTCAGCAATTTCGACCGCTAATAATAAGCCAATAACTAATACCCCTTTGACAAACCAAAACTTATTGACAATACTACCAAAAGTAAAATTTTCAAATTTACCAATACCTGTAATAACATCTAGTGCGTTCCCAAAACTGGTGGCACGGAAAAATATCCAAGCAAAACAAGTAGCCGAATAAACTAGAAAAAGATTAATAGCCACTCTACCAAATTTTGGCATTTTGATGGTATCCAAAAATCGACCAAAAGGTTTTCCTAATAAACGCTGGATAATGATATAAATCCCGTGCAGAAACCCCCAAAAAACAAAAATCCAACTAGCGCCATGCCAGAATCCACTCAATAAATTGGTGAGCATGGTATTTTTATAGGTGTTAAAAGTACCGTTGCGGCTACCTCCTAATGGAATATATAAATAGTCCCTAAACCAACTGGATAAGGAAATATGCCAGCGTTGCCAAAATTCACTAAATCCTTGAGAAAAATAAGGGGTTTTGAAATTATCTGGAAAGTCAAAGCCCATCATTCTTGCTAAACCTATCGCTATATCAGAATAGCCACTAAAATCACAGTAAATCTGGAAAGAATAGAAAATAACGCCTACCAATAAATGTAGTGAAGAAAAGGTTTCTGGTGCGGCAAAACATTGTTCAATAAAAGGAGCTAGGGAATCTGAAACCACTATTTTCTTGAAAAAACCCCACATCATTTGCCCTGACCCCGAATTGAAACGGTCCCAGTTAAATTTTTTGTCCATGCTAAATTGCGGCAAAAACTGTTTAGCTCGTACAATTGGCCCTGCGAATAACTGTGGGAAAAAGGAAATAAAAGTAGCAAACTTTATAAAATCCTGTTCAGCGGGAATTTTTTTATAATACACATCAATCGTATAGCTCATGGATTGAAAGGTATAAAAAGAGATACCTGCGGGCAGGAGTATGTGGAGTGTGTTAAAGGAGGGCGTCATCCCGAAACTAAGTATTAAATCTTGAACAGATTCTATAAAAAAGTCGAAATATTTGAAGAAGCCTAACATGCCCAAATTGACAACCATACTAATGACTAACAGTCGCTTCCGACGGCTTTCATCAGATTCTTTTGCCAAAAATAACCCAACACTGTAATCGACTAAAGTGGAAATGAGAATGAGCGATAGAAACCAGTATTCCAAATAACCATAGAAAAAATAACTGCCTAGTAGGCAAAGCCAAAGCCTTGGTTTCCCTTTCAAAAAGAAATAAACGGGTAGAAAGATGCCTATAAATACAAAAAAGGCAATACTGTTAAAGAGCATAGTGTGTAGTCTTTTCGGCGATTCGCAGTCGCCTGTTTTCTCATGTATTTGTTAAAATGGGAGGAAATAAAATGGAGGGAAGTTATTCTAATGGGCAATTTACAAAAAAAATAGACTTCTTGCTATGCTTTTATAAGGAAAGTTTGAAGACAATTAGTCGCTTGCCCTTCGCTCTTTGTAAAAGCGTCAAATGTACAATAAGCGTCAACAATTCTTGTTTTTGAAAACAAAGGATAATTTTTTGCGACTTTATATAGCTGATTATTATTTTCTTGCGTAAGTAATACTATCTTTAGCCGTTTTATAGTTAGTTAAGAATTGGTGATTAATTTCAGAATTTAACTAAGTATTCAATCAAAATCCTTAAAACCGAACAGCGTAATACCGAAAAAGAATTTTTATGTTAAGAAGTACCTTCCTCCTAATTGGCTTAATTTTTACAATGACTGTCCAAGGTCAAAAACTAGACCATGTTCAAGGCGAATTAATTGTCCAATTTCATCCCAAAGTAGAAAATATTCAGTCTGTATTAACTAGGTATGCTACTTATAGGGGACGGAATACCTTAGTGAAATCTAAACGATGCCTTTCCTCAACAATGAATATCTGGCAATTAAAATTTGATTTTGCCACCATTAACGAACGGCAACTATTGCAGACCTTACGGAGTGATAGATTGGTTGATAATGTTCAATTTAATCACTTCATAAGCCCAAGAAATACGCCTAACGACCCTGATTTTTTACAACAGTGGCAATATTTAAATAGTCAAAATCCGATGGCAGATTTGGATGCGGAACAGGCTTGGGATATCACCACGGGTGGAGTAACTGTTAACGGAGATACGATTGTCGTGGCAGCTATAGATGATGGGGTTGATTTTAACCACGAAGATTTTGGAGATAATTTATGGAAGAATTATCAGGAGATTCCTAATAATGGAATAGACGACGATAATAATGGCTACATAGATGATGTAAATGGTTGGAATGCACGGACGGATAATGGAGATGTAAGTGGCGGTGGTTCACATGGTACGCCTGTTATGGGCATTATGGGCGCACAAGGAAATAATGGAATTGGGGTGACAGGAGTCAATTGGGATGTGAAATTGATGTTGATACAGAATAATGGCTTTGATGCAACAGAAGCTACCTTATTAGCAGGTTATAATTATCCTTTAGCCATGCGAAAAATGTATAACGAATCAAATGGAGAAGCAGGTGCTTTTGTCGTAGCGACCAATACTTCTTGGGGAATTGATAACGGGATGGCAGCAGATGCGCCTATCTGGTGTGCTTTATTCGATTCTTTAGGCACGGTAGGGATTTTAAATTGTGGCGCAACTGCAAATGCAAATACCAATGTTGATATCGAAGGAGATTTGCCAACGACTTGCCCCAGTGATTATTTAATTGGGGTAACAAATGTTAATAGAAATGGGAATAAAGATTTTTTAGCGGGTTTTGGTAAAACACATATTGATTTAGGCGCTTTTGGAGAGGATGCTTATACCTTAGCTCGAAATAATCAATATCGTATTTTTGGTGGTACATCAGGGGCGACTCCACATGTTACAGGAGCGATTGGTTTATTATATTCCGCCTCTTGTAATAATTTAGGGGATTTGACAAAATCGAATCCAGCGGCGGCGGCCTTATTAGTCCGACAATACATTCTTGAAGGAGCTCAACCTAATGAATCATTGGATACGATTACCTCAACTGGTGGGCAATTGAATTTAAATAATAGTTTGCAATTATTAGTGCAAAATTGTGGCCCTTGTCCACCTCCAGTGTCCGTAATGACGTCAAATATTATAGACATATCCGCCCGAATAGATTGGATTTCTTCTACTGACGAAACGGCTACCACGATAAGGTATAAACCAATTAATGAGACAGATTGGATAACTTTAGCTAGTGTAACTGCTCCCTATGACTTGATGAATTTAGTGGCATGTACAGATTATGAATACCAAATTAAAAGTGATTGTGGAGCCGAAACGAGTGGATTTGGTAAATCTTTCTTTTTCAAAACGGATGGATGTTGTATTTCGCCTCAGAATATTCAAATTACAGAGGTAACCAATGACAAGATTAGTTTGTCTTGGGATGCTTTATTTGCAGGAAAGATGTATGAAATAAACTTTAGAGCAGTGGAAACAGGCGCAACACAAACATTCTCAACCCCAAACGCTTCTATTGATTTAACCGATTTGATAGCTTGTACCATGTACGAATTTCAAATTAGAACTATTTGTGAGAATTTTACCACCGATTTTTCTACTCTTCAAACCGTTACTACAGCAGGCTGTGGTTCTTGTACCGATGCGCAATATTGTCAAGCAGCGGGTAGATTTGATGATGAATGGATAGAAAAAGTGACCCTAAATACCTTAGTGAATGAATCTGGTTCGGACAATGGATATGGGGATTATACTGGTTTAAGTACCGATTTAACAGTATTGGAAACCTACGATTTAACGGTTAATATTGGATACGATGGTTTCCCTTTTGCAGAAAATATTCAGGTTTGGATTGATTATAATCAAGATGGAGTTTTTGATGAAGAAACTGAAAATATAGTAAATTTAGAAGAAGATATCACCAATGAATTAATCATGCCAATTACTATTCCAGACGAAGCTAAAGCAGGTTTGACTAGAATGCGAATAGCGATTAAATGGAGAGAAGGTACTGATACGTCAAAACCTGAAGCTTGCGGAACGTATGATTTTGGAGAAGTGGAAGACTATTGTGTAAATATTATTCGCTTAGAAGGGGCCTGTTTTACGCCAAAAGGGCTTAAATTATTAGATGTTCCGCTTAATGATGTAGCGGTACTTGGTTGGGAAGCAGCAGCAGGCGCATTATCTTATAATTATCGGTATAGAGTACAGGGAACTACAGACTGGGAAGCAGGAACGACCGAAGACAATAATGCTTTATTTATTAGCGGTTTAGAAAAATGCAATATTTATGAATTTCAAGCCCAATCTCTTTGTGATTCCATGAAAATGAGTGATTTTTCGGAATCTTTTATTTTTAATACCTTCTGTACCTGTGCTCCTCCAACTAATGTGCAACAGACAGATACTTTGCCAAATAGAGTTAACTTAGTTTGGGAAGCGACCGATATGGCTGGAAAATACGAGGTGAATTTAAATAAAGTAGGGGAAAGCAGTATTATCAGATTAGTAGTTGATGAAAATAATACCACTATTACTTCTTTAGATAAGTGTAATGAATACGAAGTCAAAATCAGAAGTTTTTGCTTGGATACCAATGGTGTTTTTTCTGAACCCTTTATGGTGGTTACCGCTTGTGATGTTGCGGTAACGAATGTACCACTTGATGTTACTCAACTAACTGTTTATCCAAATCCTGTTGTTGATAGATTGCAAGTAGCCATTGAGTTGAAAACGGCAACTAACTTAACGCTCAAATTATATGATGCGGCTGGGAAAGTAATGCTAAATCAGCAAGAAAATCGACTAACTGCTGGATTAACAACTATAGCATTAGCTGTAGATGATTTAGCAAGTGGTGTTTATTTATTGGGTGTTGAAACGGATAAAGGTAGAACGGTAAGACGAGTGGTGAAGTTTTAATTTAAATATTAACCGTAAAAGAGGAATGGGCTATCCGTCTAAAGTTGGACACTCAAGTTTAGAGCAGCCAACGGAAAATCTATATTTTCCAACGCTTGGAGCAGCGAATATAGATTCGCTGTTGTCGAAAATGTCCAAGCTTAGACGGGTTGCCGAGGAATGATACACTATTCAACTAGTGCCAAATAATATTTTTAAACATACTCTTATAAAAAAGCAGTCACAATCTGCTCTACTTCCGCAATTTTCAAGTCAATTCCATGATACTCCAACCCTAGTGTTTTAGCCTTTTTAAAATGTTCCAAAGCCTTTTTAAAGTTTCTTTTTGTTTCAAAATAAATACCTAAATGGTAAATAACTTGAGGATGTTCGGGGGCTAATTTTTGAGCAATTTGCAAATCTGAAAAACCAGCGTCTAGTTGCCTTTTTTTGATGCGTAACAAGCCTCGATTATTCCAACTTTCAGGATTATCGGGCATATAAAAGATAGCCGCATCTAAATCTTGTTGCGCTCGTTGATAATTGCCTGTTTGTAAATGAATATAGCCTCGGTTTGCCAAAGCCGTTCCATCCGTATGTTTTTCATAGATACAGTGGTCAAAATATTCCAGCGCTGTATCCCAACGATTTAATTTTAAATTTAACCAGCCAATTTGATAAAAGTCAAGGTAAGTATAAGGATGAATGGCTTTAAAAGAATCGTAAAAATTAAGCGCATTGCCATAATCTTTTAAGGTCAAATAACTAGTGACCATTAAATCATAAACAGGTTTTTTTTGAGGCCCTGAGTCAATTAAATTTTGGCATTGTTCGATGGCAGATTGGTAATTTTTTTGATGAAATGATTGTTCCGCCGTAAAAAAAGCAGTTGGCAAGCCCCGTCTTCTAAAAGTATTTAACAATTGATAACCATCACTATAAGTAACCCCTCCATTGTACAATTTGATGGGCGTATGACTTGGGTCGATATTGACAATAAAATCAATGATGGCAGAGATTAGAAAAAAGACAATAAAAACAACCCATCCTTGGGAATATCCACCATTAATAATCACATAAAAAGCAATTAAAGCAATGAATAAACTGGCAATTGGTCCACCCAAAATGACCAGTAATTGAGGCAAAAAGCCCTTAACACCACTGTGCGTACATAAACCTATCCGCCAATTAAAAAAATTCAATTTTAGATAAAGTGCCAATCGACCAAAGTTCAATTGCAAACAATTACTAATGTTCCCATAAGTACCTACAAAAACATTGACCTTTTCTTTTCTGGTAAATAATAAAGCAGGAATAGCATGCCCCATTTCATGGAAAAAGGTCGTAATAGCGCGCATAAATATAATGCCTCCTATCCAAGCAATGCCTAATAATATGCCAAAAATATAGTCCATTTTTTACAAGTTTAATTGAGAACTTATTAAGCGGAGAAAATTGGTATGTATTTTGGTATTGTTAAAATAAAATGTGTATTAATTTGATTTTTAGTGAATTAAAAAATACTCACATAGTATGCACTTTCCGAATTAATACTATTTATTTTAAATACATCAATTAATCTCCCATGACAACACTTAAAACACTAAATTTTTTATTACTTTTTTTAGGCGCTACGAACCTTTTAATGGCGCAATCTAATACCCTTGGTATGACGGTTGTATCGGAAAAAGTAACCA
>JBGCFJ010000224.1:0-13336 GCA_045106885.1 Saprospiraceae bacterium | reverse complement strand
CGCTTATTGATTACAATATTTTTAAGATTACCTAGTTAGCAAAAAAGAAACACTTAACCAACCGTTTTCTTGGGTGAAGAAAGCGGTTGGTTTTTTTGTTTAAATCCTTTAAGACAAACTGCCTACTGCCACTGCCACTGCCTACTGCTACTGCTACTGCCTACTGCCACTGCCTACTGCCACTGCCTACTGCCTACTGCCACTGCCTACTGCCTACTGCCACTGCCTACTGCCTACTGCCTACTGCCACTGCATTAATCAATAATCTTAAAAGTAGTCCGCCGATTCGCTTGATTCTCTTCATCCGTACATCGAGCACAAACACAATCCACTGCAGGAGAAGATTTGCCGTAACCTCTAGAAGACAATCGAACATCTTCAATACCAGCAGATACTAAATAGTCTACCGCAGATTTCGCTCGTCTAGCAGATAAATCTTGGTTATAAGCAGCAGGCCCTTTACAATCAGTATGAGCGGCTAATTCTATTTTAATCGTTGGATTTTGGCTTAATAAATCTGCCAATTCATTCAAGGTTGGCTTAGCATCATTTCGAATAGTTGCTTTATCAAATTCGTAGTAAATATTATCCAAAACAATCTCTTGATTCTTAAATATTTTGTCTAAAACGATTTCTATTTCAAACAAACGCTCTGGTTCTGTAGGGTCTTTACTAATGCCTTTAGTAGAAAACCGTTCTTCATTATTCAAATAGCCTTCGTTGGAAGCAAAGAAATCATAATTGGTATCTTCCGTTAAGGTTAATTCAAATAAACCATTCTCGCCTACTTTTACTGTTTCACTTTTACCATCAATGGTAATTTGTACACTTGCTCCGTCCAATGGTTTTCGACCTAAAACGCTACTATTTGGGTTGTTAGAATTTTCATATATTTTTTCTAAAACATAACCATTTAAGGTCATCGAGTAAACCACAGGAGGTATTTCCTTAGTCGTATCTTTGGGTGGGGGAGGAGGAGGCACTAATCTTTCAAAAGAATAAATATCATCTAAGCCATTGCCTTCATCCCTAGTAGAGGTAAAATAGCCTTTATGAATCACTTTCGGATTGACAATTGGTGCTCGATAATCGACTAAATAATTAAAGTCATCTGCACCAGAATTAATGGGGGCTTTTAAATTAAAAGGCGAAGACCATTCTCCATTATCTCTTTTATAAACTCTAAAAACATCTAAACCACCCATACCTGCGTGGAAATCAGAAGAAAAATAAAGCGTATCTGCATCTATAGTAGGAAATTTTTCATGCCCAATAGTATTAATATTTCTACTTAAAATTTTAGGAATATCCCAGCCAGCAGGTGTTCTTTTGCTTTCGTAAATATCAAATCCACCCCAACCATCATCAGGATGATTGGCTGAAAAATAGAGGGTGTTGCCATCATCAGAAATAGCGGGGCTAATATAATTAACGGCTGGTTCTGTAAAAGAGGCAACTTGCGGCACAGACCAACTATTCCCGTCTCTGGTACTTATCATAATCTTACAAAAAGCTTGATTGTCGTCATCACCAAAACAACGAACAAAATACATTTCGCTAAAATCCTTGGTGAAAACAGCAGAACCTTCATTATGCACGGTATTAATAGGCGATTCAAAAGGGGTCACTTCATTGGTATTTAAATCGACGATAAACAAATCCATGAAGTCTTTTCCTGTCCAAGTATATTCTTCTTCTCCCATACTTTCCGCCCTGTCAGAGCTAAACACTAAGCCATTGCCTAAATAAATAGCTGGAGAAAAATCTGCTGCTCGTTTATTAAATCTGACTTTCCCCACTGTATATTCTTCATAAGCACCTTCTGCTAACCATTTCATGGCAATCTCACAATTCCGAATCTCTCGCTTATATTCATAAGGACTTCCAATTTCATTACCCAAATCTTTAAAAGCCTGCACTGCTTCGGCGTACTGCTGCGTCCGTTTCAGGGCATAAGCATATTCTTCCAAAGCATCCGTACCATAAGAATAATCGTAAGCCGTCATATACCACTCAATGGCTTTATCAGATTGATTGGTTAATTTATAGCTTTCACCAACCAAAAAAGCCAATTGCCCTTGGTCCACTCGACTTTTAGCCCGTTTGTACTCCGATTTAAGCATTGGAATAGCTTTCTTGAATTGTTTGCGCTCAAAAGCGGTCGTACCATCTTTAATTTTCTGGACATAAGTACAACTGCCGATTAGGCACAATAGAGAAAAAGAAAGGAAAATATATCTGAACATATAGGGTGAATTTTAAAAATCACTCGACCTCCAAGTGTCTTTTAGACCTTGGAGTGTCTAAACGATAAACTAATTCTTTTAATCTTACTTTGAAATAAAGCGAAAATTAGTGATTGTTTATTAAAAAAACGTTTGGAGGTACTTTTTTGTTGTTATTTTTTTGGGCGCAGTACCGACATTCTAAAAATCTACTATAGTAAGGAGGCTAAATTTGTTGAATGAGTTGTATCCCTGCTTGTTCCCAAGTATAAAAATTAGGTGTTTCATCCTGAATATTTCGTTGCAAAGCAGCTAATAAATTTGGGGAGTAGACGATTCTTTCTAATTGATTAATCAAAGCATTAGCATCGTTGAATAAATAGCCTGTTTTTCCTTCAATAATATGATGTTTTACATTGCCACCATCTATCCCTAAAATGGGTAAGTGAAAAGCGCGAGCTTCTTGTAATGCCATGCCATAAGTTTCCATAAAAGCAGTAGAAATGAATAAGTTACTGGCTTGATAATAGGAGTGCAATTGTGCGGAAGAAAGTTGCCCTTGGTAATGGACTATTTGACGAAGTGCCTCATTTTTTTTAAGTAATGCTAAACATTCTTGAGCATATTCTTTTTCAATAGCTGCGGTACCAATCAATTGAATCTGTAATTGATTAGAGTGATTAATTAGTGGACTATCTAGAAGTCTTTCTAGGAAAGGTAGAATGCCTTTTCGTTCCACTAAATTGGCAACCATCAATGCCTTAATGGGAGTAGTTTTTTTGATTAAATGATTGGAAGGAAAATAGTCAATAGCAGGAAGAATAATGATTTTGGGTGGAGTTAAATGATTGGCAGTTAAATAGTCTGCGGTAAATTGACTACTTGTTAAAAATCCATCAAACTGCGCCAAAAACGATTTTTCTTTTTGTAAAAAATATTGTTGGGCAGTCCATCCTTTCGGTGGGTATAAACTTTCCAAATGATGGACGATTAACCAAAACTGCGCATGCTTATTCTTTTTGGTGAAAATGGATGCAAGTTGAGTGAAATATAAGGTGTCAAAAAAATAATGCCCTTTTAACTTTTCTATCTCTTGTTGTTGAAAAGTAGTCAAATCTAAAACCTTAATAGAACAACCAGTTTTCCGTAAACCAGCAATTAAATCTTTATTATAAATATTTCCACCCGACTGAAAAGCATGGACATTAGGTATGACGAAGGTTAAAGAAAGGTGCAAAGGTGTAAGGGTTTAGAGGTATAAAGGTACAAAGGTATAAGGGTTTAGAGGTACAAAGGTACAAAGGTACAAAGGTACAAAGGTATAAGGGTTTAGAGGTACAAAGGTATAAGGGTTTAGAGGTACAAAGGTACAAAGGTATAAGGGTTTAGAGGTATAAAGGTACAAAGGTATAAGGGTTTAGAGGTATAAAGGTACAAAGGTATAAGGGTTTAGAGGTATAAAGGTACAAAGGTATAAGGGTTTAGAGGTACAAAGGTACAAAGGTACAAAGGTATAAGGGTTTAGAGGTATAAAGGTACAAAGGTTAAAAGGTAGGGGGAGGGGTAAATTCGATAAATTCGATAAATTAAGCCTCTATAAGTACCTCCTATTAAATAATCGACACTTTTTAAAAAGGATAATAAGTTGATGAGGAAATGAGAAAGATGAGACGATATTGGTCATTTAGCCTAAATTCGACCTCATTACCTCATTAATCTTATTCGCTCATTACCCCAAAAAAGTGTCGATTATATCCATAGAGGTACTTACGACCGAAAGTAGTATTAACTAATGGTCGTTAGGACGACGAGATGTCCATTTTTAGCCTAATACAGAAAATATCGGTTTCTTCACATCTTTGTATCTTTAAACCCTTATACCTTTGTACCTCTAAACCCTTATACCTCAAAACCTCAAAACCTCAAAACCTTTACACCTCTAAACCCTTACACCTTTCATGCAATTATTAAGACCTTCTTTTTTTATTATTGGAGAACGAAAATGTGGGACATCTTCCTTATATCGCTATCTGGTTGCTCATCCAAATGTATTACCTTGTCAGTTAAAAGAACCTAATTTTTTTGGGAAAGGAGTGGAGTATGTTCATCAAAATATAGGAGAATACTGGCAATTATTTCCCCAAAAAGAAGCAAGTGAGGCAATCCAATTTGAATGGCCTGAACTTAATAAAGCGGGCATTTTATACCATGAAACGGTAAAAATAGAGAGAGAGGATGCTACTAAATACATTACAGGAGAAGCCAGTGTCAATACTTTTTATGAAGTGAACCCACAACTGGTACAACAATATTTACCGACCACCAAATTGATAGTATTATTCCGTAATCCAGTAGAAAGAGCTTTTTCGCACCATCGAATGTTTCAACGATTTCAAGCAGAGGGCAGAGATTTAGGATTTAAAGTCAATGATTTTGCCACAGATATTTTGGCAGAAATGGAATTGATTAAAAAAGGCGGAAAAGGACCGTATTTATCACCAAGTATTTATTTGCCTACGTTAAAGAACTGGATAACTACTTTTGGAAAAGACCAAATTAGGGTCTATTTTGCCGAAGATTTGGCAGAGTTGGAGATGGCTACTAATGTGATGGAGGATATTCAGACTTATTTATCATTACCGTTTTTTGATTATAAGACCATTTTACAGCAGCGATTTAATGTAGCACCTAAGGCAGAAATGGATAGAGAAATAAAAGAAAAATTACAATTTTTTTTCAAAGGGTATAATCAACAGTTAGCCGAGTTTTTAAATTGCACTTTACCGAAAGAATGGGAATATTTATAAATTTAGTTTTTCAAAAAAGTAGGTAGAAATTAAACTGCACTCGTCAAAAAACTCCGTGAACTCTATGAACTCCGTATCTCCGTGGTGAAAAAATATTAGTTCATTTCGTCACAGTATTTATTGATTCGCAACCTCATTAACTCATAACCCACTAAAACCTCATAACCACACCTCAATATGACAGGAACAATCAAAAAAAAGTTAGGCGTTCTACGATCAATAGCAATGTATTATTGGAAGCCTTTTAATAAGCGCAGATTAACTAAATTTTATGCAAATTTCATCAATGAAGATTCGCTTTGTTTTGATATTGGCGCACATTTAGGCAATAGAACCAATGCTTGGCGGGCTTTAGGAGCAAAGGTAGTCGCTGTTGACCCTCAACCGCAATGCCTAGCATTTTTACGTCAAAAATTTGGCAAAGATAAAGGCGTTACTATTTTACCAAAAGCAGTGAGTGATAAACCAGGAAAAGCCGATTTACATATTAGTCAATTAACCCCAACCATTAGCACTTTAGCCGATAAAGATTGGCAAAAAAAGATGAATGATGCGACTTCTTTTGAAGTTAACTGGGAAGAAACCATAGAAGTAGAAGTGGTGACTTTAGACCAATTAATAGCGGAATATGGCATACCTGATTTTTGTAAAATTGACGTAGAAGATTTGGAAGTACAAGTACTAAAAGGATTAACCCAACCCATACCTTGTTTGTCTTTAGAGTATTTTGTGCCTACTTTAGAAAGAGTCTATGAATGTATTGATCAACTCACCACTTTAGGAAACTATGAATATAATTGGTCTTTTGGTGAATCACAGGTGATGAATAGTGAAGCGTGGTTATCGGCTAAGGAAATGAAAGCTGTTTTTGATAAATATACTACGGATGACCCTTCGGGGGATATCTATGCAAAAGTAACACAGCTCTCTGAGCGGTGAAAATATCACGGATAGGCAAGCATCACGGATGAGGAAATATCACGGATAGGCAAGCATCACGGATGAGAGAATATCACGGATTAAAAAATCCGAGATGCCCACATCTGTGATATAAAAATATCTGTGTTGAAAATCGAGACTGTTCAAATAACTGTGTTTAGGCAAAATTTTAATATTGAAAATCGAGACTTTACTGCCTACTGCCACTGCCTACTGCCACTGCCCACTGCCACTGCCTGAAAATCATCCTTCATACCGAAAAACCCAGCCCAATCCTTCAGTCAACAAATCCCCCTGCCGCAATGCTGCAAAAAAAGCAGGACTCTCCCCAAAAGGAACTTCATCCGTAATATGCGCATCAAAAACGGGATTTTTTAGTAATTTCCATACCACCGCTTTCCGCCGAACATAATCCCAACGAGCATTTTTAGTAAAAGGGACATGCCCCACCTGAGAACTAATAATTTGTTTGCGATGATAATGAAAATCGGCACCTAGTTGTAATTGAACGGATTTTGTACCATACCAACTTAATTCAATAATTTTCCCTTCCATACCGACGGCTTCGATGCATGCTTGAAGACCTTTGGAAGAACCAGAAGTATGAAAACTGTAATCAAAATTAGATAAATCGGTAGGGTTGACCAGAAAACCCATATTGGTAGCCTGTTGGATACGATAGGCATTTTTCTCTAAGACAACGACTTCCACCGCAGGCATTAACGAAAGTAATCGAGCAACCAAACCACCAATCATCCCAAAACCACAAACGACCACCTTGTCTCCAATACTTACACCACTGTCCCAAATAGCATTTAGTGCCGTTTCCATATTACTAGCCAACGCCGCCCTTTTCGCAGGAATGTTAGGTGGAACGAGACTAACATCAGCGCTATCCGTAACTAAAGCAGCTTGATGAGGATGTAGTAAATGAACCAATTGACCCATAAATATGCCTTCTGAAACTACTTTTCCAACTAAAGAATAACCATATTTAACAGGAAAAGAGAAAGCACCGCCCATGCTAGGGACGCGCATTAATTGATGCATAGAAGAAGGAACTTGTCCAGTAGCAACTAGCTTTTCAGTTCCAGTACTAACTAAAGAATACAAGCTTTTAATCAGTAATTGATGAGATAGTGGAGTAGATAATGATTCTTCCTGTAGCGAAGATTCTGAAGGAGAAATATGCCAAAGGGCAGTACTTGTCATAAGGATGTGACTTTGATTTGATGTAAATTGGGTAATTTAAACGAACAACTTTATGCTAAGAAATTAAACTATACTCGTCAAAAGAACTCTGTGCCCTCTATGTCCTCCGTTCCTCTGTGGTGAAAATAAACTAGGCTCGTCCAACTCGCAACCCTCAATTCAAAAAACCAGTAAACATCATACTATCCCCAAAAGGGAGAAAATTATATTCTTTAAAACTAATTGCTTCATTGACCGCTTCAATATTGGGTAAAACAATACTTGCCTTACCCGAACCAAAAATCATCGGCGCAATGTGTAATTGCAAAATGTCAACTGCTTTAGAATTAACAAAATTAGAAGTGGTGGTTGCACCTCCTTCAATATAAACCGAATGAATGCCAAGGGTAAAAAGTTTGGTAAGAATAGCAATCGGTTCAATGGATGCTTTAGGACATTTTTTGGGAAGCACAATGGACTCTAAAGGAGGTTGAACACTTAATTTTTCTTTGCCAAAAACTAGAATTTTTTCATTGGAACAAGCCAGTAAACTTTTAAAATCACTATCAGGATTACCTAGAACAATTCTAACGGGATTGTTGCCACTAACATGTCGAACATTTAATTTAGGGTTGTCTGCTTCTACAGTTCTACTGCCGACTAGAACGCCATCACAAATAGCGCGCATTCGATGGGCATGGGTCAGGTTTTCAGCATTACCAATCCATTTAGAGTCTCCTGTATTTGTGGCTATTTTGGCATCCAATGTCTGGGCAAAATGAGTAATAGTAATGGCTCTTTTTAATTTTTTAGCTTTTAAAGAAAGAAAGCAATAGGGTAAATATTTTTTAAAAAAAAGCATTTCCATTTCCGTCAATCCATTTGAATAGAGTGGTTTAATATTACCGACTTCCGTCAAGACAAAAGTCGGAACGGTTGCTTTTATAGGGGGAGATGCTGCACAAACAATAAGAATATTACTTTGAAAATCCGAAGGAGATTCATTGATAGCGATTACTCCTGTATCCAGATGCATCCAACAATTATGGATAGGTAGACTAAAAGCTTGAACGGCTTCTTTAAGTTTAAGGAGGACATTCCAAATATTTTCCAATGAGGCACTTGCTAAATGAATGAATATAAATTTTCGCCAAATTAGGGATTAATTCGATGTTATAGTAAGACTAACCCATAAAATCGTGTATTTTTTGATAGATTATGTCTATACTCTGACGGAAGCGGCTTTAAACTTATAAAAGAAAGAGCGTGCAAAGGAATAACCTACCAAAATAGTAGCTAAACAAATGATTGGAAAGTATAAATAAGGAGGAAAAATAAAAGGACTTAATAAGCTAATAAATAGAAAAGCGGCAGCATATTTCCCTATTGGATTTGGAGGGATAGTCAAAGAGTGCCAACCTAATCCGTACAATACCAACTCATAGCCATAATGCAAGTAGCCAATACCAATAAACCAAAATGGAACGTCATAATGCAACACCAAAATAAAAGAAAGCAATAAGACAAAGTAAGCATCCACTGTTTTATCGAATAATGCACCTACCACACTAGCAGAATTATATTTTCGTGCTAGAAAACCATCTATCCCATCTAAGAGAATAGCCAAACCAAATAACATAAAACTACTAAATGCAGGAATTTCTGTTACAATTAGTGCTGTAACTGAACTAATTATAAACCTTAAAGCAGTTATTTGGTTAGCATAGTTACCTGAAAAAAGAGGGTTTTTATGATTGGATGCTTTTTTATAGCTATAAAAAAGCAAAAGAAAAGAAAAGAAAGCAATCAGTAGCAGCCAAAACACCCATTTAGTGGTAAAGGCTAATAGTAACGCAGTGGTCATTACAATTGAATTAAATATTGACCAGTTAGACAGGACTCGTTCCAATTATTTTATACTTTTAAGCGAAATTTTAAATTTACTTGGACATTTGACAAATCTCGTGGAAAATCAGCTCGTCCGATGACTTACGTCGTCAGATGAGCTGATTTTTTCATCCGACGACGCAAGTCATCGGACGAAAAAATCTTAGTACATTGGACTTGCCAAAGAATCATTTATTCTTTGAAATTAGCTATACATCGAAAAACGGCGCATCATTGACCATGCACCGTCAACCGAATAACTAAAAGGCAATGCTAAACAAAAGTCATCTATTTTACGCCATTCTTTGTTGGATATTCTTCTTTTTGTTGAATAGCTTGCTATTTTGTCCTGCATACATCATAGATTGCCAGTTGCATCCTGCTGAAACGGGTGTGGTAACAGATGCTTGGTGGCGACCGTTTTTATTGGGCAATTATAATATATTTTATCAATTATGTGGTGATTTCTTACTTTTATTATTACCTGTCTTATTTTTAAAAAAGGGACATTGGTTAAAAAAAGTCTACTTACCAATTGCTGCTTTAATTTATCTGTTTTTATTATATTACAATATTTACTTAGAAGGCTATAAAGGAATGTATTCCGTGCATCCTATTTTTGAAAATGATTGGGTCATTATTCAAGAGGTCTTACCTACTTTTTTAAGAGAAATTGCAGTCAAGGGGAGTACCTATTTAGGTGGATTTATAGGATTTTTATTGCTTTCCATCTTGATTTTTATGGGGATGATTTTTTTACAAAACAAATTCATTCATTTTAGAAAAAAGCCCTTGTTTTGGGGAGTTGGTGTGGTGGTATTAATACTAGGTTTTATTAGCTTACCGGATAGAATAGAAGGAATAGAAGAAAGAATTCTGGAAAAATCTTCGGAAGATAGGGGCAAAATCGGGAAGGTCGATACAGATACAAGTGCAATAGAAAGTCAGGCTATGCAAGGAATACATTGGATATATCCAGCCATTCAAACAAGTGCGACATTAGACAGAGAAGACCATTTAAAGCATTTAGGTAAACGTTGGATTTATGATTTTTATAAGCAAAAGAAGTTAGTTCAAAAACCTGATGTATATTTATTATTTGTAGAATCTTATGGTGGGGTAGCGTCTATGTCTGATTATTGCGAAGCACCTTATGATTCTTTAACCCATATATTGACCCAAGAATTAGATAGTGCAGGCTGGTCTATAGCCTCTAATTATTCTAAATCAACCGTTATTGGCGGTCGTTCTTGGTTGGCGATGACAACTGCATTGATTGGGGCGAGAATAGAAGACCAAATTCAGTATAGTGAATTGATAAATAAGCGGCATAGTTATCCGCATATGGTGGATTTTTTCAATCAACAAGGCTATGAAACTTTTCGAGTCTCGTCTATGAAGATTGAAAAAGCAAAAATGGATACGATGAGTATGATTACCATCCCTAATAGGTTTTGGAAATTTGACCATCGTTACTTTTTTCCAGATATTCCTTATGAAGGCTATTCCTATGATTTTTATGGTGGTATTCCTGACCAATACACTCTTGGATGGGCAACCGATGAATTGTTAGCTAAATCAGATAAGCCTACTTTTTATACGGCTATAACGATGAATTCTCACGGACCGTGGCATTATAAAATGCCGCCTATTGTTGAGGATTGGCGAACACTTAGTGATATTAAGCAACCTTTTGGTGAGGAAGAGATAGGGAAGGATATGCGTGTTTTTAGCTATTGGACAGCCATGGAGTATCAACTTAAAATGCTTACGCATTATATTAAGAATAAAGGTCAAGATAATAGTATTTACATCATTCTCGGCGACCATAATCCTGCTGGACTAGAATATAAATTGTATAATAAATTTAATAAATGGGCGACGCCAATTCATATTATTAGTAAAGATTCAACCTTTGTCCAATCTTTTCATCAACATGGTTTTACCGAAGGGATGAAAGTAGATACTTCCCAATATACCATTATGCGCCACATGGGATTACATTCTTTATTGACTCGGCAGTTGTTGGAAAATTATGGGGAAGAGGAAGATGTATTGCCTGATTATTTGCCTTGGGGGTTATAAATTTATTTATTTATTCTAGAAATTAGGACAAGTTTATTCTATTAGTTGATAATCCTTGCTCGCCTACGGCTCGCCGAGAAAGGGTACTTGGGGAGCGAAAAAGATGATTTTTATACGGAAAACCATCTTTTTCGCTCCCCAAACCCCTTTAGTCCAGCTACTTCGTAGCATAAAAGTGTCAACTACTTTTAGTTGTTAGATAAACTTGTCGAAATTAGGTCAAATTAAATGCTCAATATTTTTTAGTTGAGAAAAAATTAGGCTCTTAAATCAGTTTTGAAAGCAACAAATTGTCGATATTTTGAAATGTTGATAATTTTTAAATTTCAACCTCAATCTCAAATATTGCCATTCGACATGGTAATATTTGAACTAAGAGTTGTGTCCATTTATCAGATAAAATCCTTCACTTACTTGTAATTTCTAACCTGTTTGACTCGCCATCAGACTGGTGGATTTAGTATTTTTAATTTTATATTTAAGCCTCACTACTTTCCCCTAATTGATAAACTTGTCAAACTTTCGGGACTTATCCTATAAAAGAACGGGCTATTATTTATACATTGTACTTTTCAAACAAACAAAACAGCAAAAGTGGACGAACCAACACCACAAACTACAACCGTTTCTAAGACCTTACCACGGTACATTCAGCTCTTTACGATCATTGCCAAATTGCTAGGTTATTTTCTAGCAGTTGTAATGCTATGCAGTTTATTAGGAATGGGGACGAGTTTATTAGCGCCTTCGCTAAACCCAGAAGATTTACAGCTAGGGCGTATCAATGACTGGCGATCCATGACCTTTTTGTATATAGGGATGACCATTGGCGCAATCATAGTTACTTGGGTTTTTAGAACAGCAGTAGATAGACAAGCTTTTGAAACGGTTGGGTTTCAGGGAGGAAATATACTAACTCAAGTACTCAAAGGTGGGGCTTGGGCAATAGGGATTCAAAGCATTGTTTTTCTGATTTTATATGTAACGGGTGCTATTTCAGCCGAAGTAGGCGCTTTTGAGTGGATTAATTTATTGGGTTTTCTAGGCTTCTTTTTATTAATTTCCATTCATGAAGAAGTGATTTTTAGAGGCTATGTAACTTCTTTATTAGCACAGAATATGCATTTTATTCCTGCTTTAATCGTTTCATCGTTGATATTTGCAGCCGTTCATATTGGGAATGCAGATTTTACTTGGATGGGCTTTGGAAGCATTTTTCTAGGCGGCTATTTATTAGGCATGCTGTATTTGAAATATCAGAATTTATACCTTCCTATTGGCATGCATTGGTTTTGGAATTATTACCATGGCAATATTTTAGGTTTTGATGTGAGTGGCTTAGATGTACCTGCTGTTTTGAGTTTACAAATGAATGGAGCAGATTGGTGGACAGGTGGAGAATTTGGGATAGAAGGATCTTTGCTGACGGTGATTCTTTTAGGTATAGTATCTATTTTTACTACTTATAAATGGTCAACTGAATTGGCTAGCTATCCTAATCTTTCTGTACTAGAAAATGAATAAGCAACGGCGTCAAATGAACAATTATAATTCGTGGGGTAGGTAAATCCGTGGGGAATAAAAACAACCTCAATTGCAACTTCAATTTCAAAAACAAACTAAAATTCGTGGGGTGAATAAATTCGTGGGGAATAAAGTACAAGTTATTCAACTTATTCGCTATCCGATTCTTACTGAGAAATCGCCAAATCCAACAACTTAATCTTCTGCCCATCTTCCACATAAACAGTTGGCGTAGTACCAATTTTACCAACCTGCCCATACGCACAAACTTGTTGATTCAAATAATCTGTAGCAGGATTATTCGGAAAATGAATTAAATTATCCTTATTGATAAAAACGTTAAAAATTTCATTGGGATAAGCCTTATCTAAATTAAATAGCACATTGCCTTTTCGAGTCGTTCTAGCTCGAACTACCGTGCCACAAATATAAACGGGTTTATTATGATTAGCTTGTCGCTTGCCGATAATGGTATTAAAATGTTTATTGGGCAAGGTTGAAAAAGCTAATGGTTCCACATCCCCTAAAGCAACCGATTTAAACCAATCTTTCGTTTGCTTTTGGCGTTCTATAGATTGCTCTAAATCGTCCGTTAAAGCCGCATAAAAATCAATGCCTGTCAATTTTTCTATTTCATCAATAGTCGTAGCATAATGTTCAGTAGGGTAGTCAGCTAAT
>JBGCFJ010000223.1:0-3768 GCA_045106885.1 Saprospiraceae bacterium | reverse complement strand
GTTGTATTTGGATGAATTTTGAAGTTGTACTAGGCAAAAAACGCAGACATAGCCTTTGCTATGGCGAGTATTTTTAACGACGTACAGCTTTAAAAGTCGCCAAATTACCCGACAATATTAACTGGACGGACTACTAAGTAAATTAGTGAAGATTGTTTGATTGTTATTGTTGAATTGTTGTAAGTTCTCAATAAAAATGAAAAATCAGCTCGTCGAATGACTATCGTCGTCCGATGAGCTGATTTAAATCATCCGACGACGCAGTCATCGGACGATTTAAACTGGACTATTGAGTACTTACGAATTGTTCTCGTAACATTTTGTCATACAACAATTTAACAATCAAACAATTTTAACAATCATTCACTAAATTTTAAATAAGTTACAAAGATTAATTTTATCAACTGAGGCTTTTTACACAACCCCCTATTCCAGATTCTTGAATAATTCCGACCAAAATAAAAAGCATTTTTTAAATCGACGAAAGAATGAAGAGAAAAGACGATTGAAAGACAATCAAATTACAGAAAAAGAAAAATATTGATAGAAAGAATGACTTAAAAAAGCGATAATTCCGCCCACTATAAAGCCAAAAAGAACATCTAATGGATAATGTACGCCGACATAAATCTGTGCAAACCCAATAGAAATAGCCCAGAATAATAGTAAAAAACGCCATCTTTTCATTTTTTTACCAAAAACTAATAACAAAAAGGTAGCTACTGCAAAATGATTAGCTGCATGAGAAGAAGTAAAACTAAAACCACTACCGCAAGGCGCTCTTAGAAAAACATTTTTCTTGAAGGCCTCCTCATTACAAGGTCGAATTCTTTCTACGCTTTTTTTAATTAAAAAACTACTGGTCAAATCACTTCCTGCCACGGTTAATCCTAAAAAAAGTAAAACAGGTATGCCTTTTTTACCTACCTTCACAAATAATAAAATGGTGAACAAAAAATAAGCAGGCAACCAAAAATATTTATTCCGCCAATAGGGGAGTAGCCAATCAAAAAAGGTATTTTGCCAAGTTCGATTGATGAGGATAAAAATAGATTCGTCTAGTTGTAATAAGTAGTCCATAGTAATTTTCAATTTTCAATTTGCAAGTAACAATTTTCAAGAGACAATGCACTTAAATTGGAAGAGAAAAATTGATGCGAAAGAGAACAAATAATAGGAGTTGCTTATTTTTGACAAAAATATAAAAGATGAAAAAGTTAATTTGGGTATATTTTCTTTTGAGTTATACCATATTTCTGAATGGTCAAGTAACACCTTTACCCTTAGCCCATTCTCATAATGACTATAATCGACCTGCTCCTTTGGAAGATGCTTTAGTCAATGGTTTTACGAGCGTCGAAGCAGATGTGCTTTATATTTATGGAAAACTATATGTCGGGCATAATATGCCGAAGAAAAAACGACCCAAACTAAAAACATTGACCAAGCAATATTTGAAACCCCTTTACAAAAGATTTAAAGCAAATGGTGGCGAAATATATAAAGGATATAAGGAGGATTTTTATCTATGGATAGACATCAAATTTGAAGCAGGACAGACCTACCAAGCTTTACGAGAACGCCTATATCCTTTTCGAGAAATGTTGACTTATTATGAAAATGGGCAATTACATCAAGGGAAAGTAACCGTCATTCTTTCTGGAGACCGCCCATTTAGACAATTATTATTTGATGATTTAAAATTGATGACTTTGGATGGCAGACCTGATGATTTGGCTAAAAATTATGCGCCTAAACTCATGCCTTTTATTAGCGAAAATGCAGGGAAAGTTTGTCAAGTTTCTAATTATAAGGACGTTGGAGCAAAGGAAATTCAACGAATTTATGAATTGGTAGCCAAAGCAAAGACACAAGGCAAAAAGGTTCGGCTATGGGCTACACCTGAGGAAGAAGGACTATGGGACGAATTAGAAAAGGCTGGTGTTGGATTGATAAATACGGATGATTTGGGGCGGTTGCGGCGGTATTTGTTGGGAAAAATTAATTGAATTTTGAACTAATGTTTACGTCAATTTTTTAAAAAGAAGCTATTGTCTTTATTTTATTCTGTACTATTTTCCTATTTTGCACCCAACTAACAACCATTTATAATTAAGAACTCGTTGGGAATTTATCCTTTGGGCTAAAAAAGAGTCGTTTTCGTCCTGATTTTATCAAATTTATTAGCAATAGCTACAGCTATTACGAAGAAATTTGACCTCATCAGCACAAAAAATACATCTTTTTTATCTCCAAAAACAAACTCCCAACAAGCTCTAAAGTTCCATCAAAAAATATGAAATCGGCATTAACTACACTCACATTTTTACTAGCGCTGACGTTGACCTATGCGCAAGAAGAATCCAATACTTTACAACCCACAGATGTCTTTGATTTAGAATATGCAGCAGACCCACAAGTCTCTCCCAATGGGGCAACAGTGGTTTATGTACGCAATTTTAAAGATATTATGACGGATAAAAATCGGTCCAATTTATGGACGATTGATGCCAGTGGAAATAATCATCGACCATTGACAACAGGGATGGAAAATGACCGTTCGCCTAGATGGTCACCTGATGGCAAGCAACTTTTGTATGTCTCTTCTAAAGATAAAAGTTCCCAATTATATTTACGTTGGATGGATAATGGGGTAGAGGCTAGATTGTCTAATTTGCCGAATTCCCCTAGTGGATTGAGTTGGTCGCCTGATGGTAAATGGATTGCTTTTACCATGTTTGTCGCAGGAAAGTCGCCTTCTTTGGTGCAATTACCAGCTAAACCCAAAGGGGCTAAATGGAATGCGCCACCAAAATATATAGAGAAGATGAAATTCAAGGCAGATGGTTCGTCAAATATTTTGCCTGATGGACATCGACATATATTCATTTTATCTGCGGAGGGAGGCACGCCTAGACAAATTACTAAAGGTGAACATAATTATGGTAGTATTGCTTGGAGTCCTGATGGGAAGCATATTTTAGCTTCTGCTAATTTACAAAGAGAATGGCAATATTCCCCTAACGATACGGAGGTGCATGAAATTGACATTGCAACAGGAGACTTCAAAACGTTGACGTCTAGAATTGGACCAGATAATGCGGTTGGCTATTCTCCTAATGGAAAAAAGATTGCTTATACAGGATTCAATGATAAATACTTAGGCTTGCAATTAAGTCAGATTTATGTGATGGATAGAAATGGGAAAAATAGTAAATCCTTAACAGCTAGTTTAGATAGGTCCGTAGAAAATGTTGTCTGGAGTAGTGATGGAAGAGGTCTATATTTTCAGTATCATGATAAAGGAAATACCAAATTGGCTTATGTCGATTTAAATGGAACGGTTTCTATATTGACCAAAGATGTAGGTGGTTTATCTTTAGGACGACCTTATAGTGGCGGACAATTTAGCGTTTCTCAAAACGATGTTTTTGCTTTTACGCATAGTACACCTGACCACCCTGCAGATGTAGCAGTAGGTCGAAGAGGAACTAGTAATGTCACTCGATTGACTCGCTTGAATGATGATTTATTTTCACACAAACAATTGGGAGAGGTAGAAGAAATTTGGGTCAAATCTTCTTTTGATGGAGCGGATATTCAAGGTTGGATTTGCAAACCGCCAAATTTTGACCCTGCTAAAAAATATCCTTTAATTTTAGAAATTCACGGTGGGCCTTTTGCCAATTATGGCGACCGATTTTCGGCAGAAGTACAATTATATGCAGCGGCAGGTTATGTGGTTTTATATACAAACCCAAGAGGAAG